>NZ_DIAO01000020.1:0-234917 GCF_002416465.1 Leclercia sp. UBA5076 | reverse complement strand
TGGTCGGCGAGAGAGGATTCGAACCTCCGACCCACTGGTCCCAAACCAGTTGCGCTACCAAGCTGCGCTACTCGCCGAATGCGGAGCGCATCTTACTGCTACGCTCTGCCTCCGTCAATCCCTTATTTTGCAAAAGCCTTTCGATCGGCTATAAAGTCGCCAGGCCCGTTACTTTGCGGCTTTCGCGGCGCTGTCCGGCACTTTACACCAGTTGTTATTCTCGTTAATCCCGCCGTCCGGCGAGGTGTAACCGAGGCAACCGAGAATGGTGTCGTACAGTTCCACATGACGACGAGCCACCTTCATATCCGCCTGCGCTTTAAGATGCGCAAACATTTTGGCTTTCTCCGGGTTCTCCAGATACTTATCAGACATCCACACCATCATCGGTACGCGGAACTGCTCCGGCGGGGCCATCTTGCGCGGCGTACCATGCAGGTGCTCTTTCTCGTTAATCGACTCACCGTGGTCGGCGGCATAGAAAACAATGGCTTTCTTATCGCGCAGCTGGTCAATCACGCTGTCGATAAAGTGATCCACATAGGTCACCGAGTTGTCGTAAGAGTTGATCAGCTGCTGTTTACTACAGTCTTTATCCACGCCTTTACACTCCGGCGTCCATTTCGCAAAGCTACGCGGATAACGCTGGGTATAGTTAAAGTGCGACCCTTTGGTATGCAGGATAATCAGATGTTTACCGTTCGGGTTGCTCTCCAGCGAGCGTTGCATCTCGTCGATCAGCAGCATGTCGTCCACGCTTTTACCGCGGTTACGCGGCTCAGCGCCAATCTGTTCACGGTAGGCAATGTTGTTGGCCATGGTATTGCTGTAGAACCACATCTCGCTCTGCATCGCATAGAGGTCGGAGGTAAAGCCCAACTGACGCAGCACTGAGAAAACGTTCTGCTCTTTCAGCGTTCGCTGTGGGTTATCGCTCGCCCCGCCCTCACGCACGAACATGCAGCGCAACGAGAGTTTGGTCGCGGTATCGCAGGAGTAACCGCGGAAGGCGACAAGGTTTTTCTCCTGCGCCAGTTTCGGTGTGGTATCCCGCTCATAGCCCAGAATGCCCATGTGATCCCAGCGCGTGGTTTCACCGATAATGAAGACAACGTAGGTGTCATCCAGATCCGAAGGCGCCTGATAGGTGAATTTCTTCGCCGGATTCAACAGCGATTTATTGTCGGAAGATTCATCCACCTGCGCCCAGGCGTATAACCCCAGCGCGGAGATCCAGTTTGAAGGCAGATAGGAGTTCGCCACCACGCCGCCATAGCTCGGCATATCCACGCCGGAGGTACGCTCGACATTCTTCTGCTGTAAATCCAGCAGGCGGATAGGTCCCCAGACCATTAAGCCTGCCAGCACCACCACCGCAGCGCTTCTGGTGCGCTGTCCGGGGGTACGCAGCTGGCGCAACAACGTATAGCGGCAGCGGTTGTTCCAGATAAGCAGTAGCGGCAGGATGCTGACGCAAACCAGCCAGAGAATAAAGTGTAAACCGACCACCTCTTTCGAGAGGTCGATATCTGTGGTCATCACCGAAGCAATAATGCCGTAGCCGATCACCACGTTCATAAAGGTCATGTAATAGCTGGCACCTGCCGAGCACAGCACCACCAGCGTGGCGAGTACCCGCCAGACACGGCGGCCAAACAGCGACAGCAAACGCAGTAAAAAGAAGGTAACCAGTACAGTAGCAACCAGTTCAACGACCGCAGCGATTCCTTTCCAGGCGGTAAAGTCTTGCGCGTAACCGTCAAACCGACGGAAAAAAACCGCGCCATTCATAAACAGACCGATGTACAACGCAAGTAAAAAGCTGAGCTTTTGTTGCGTCATCGCTTTGATATATTTCATTAATGCAACCTGGAAAAAGGTAAAGTAGAGCCGCTTCACTCTTGGTCAAAAAGTGAACAGGTTATTTCATTGCCTGGGAGTACGTTATAAGAAACGTCTTTAAGCGCGGTAAGTAGACCACAGGGAAAAGAAAAAGTGGCAGCAGAGAATGTGATCCCTGCAAATATTTACAAAAAAACAAGTCCGATGGCCTACAACCGGCCTGTTCTTTACAGTTTATAAAAACAAAAAGGGCCGGAATATCCGGCCCTTAGAGGTAGTTTTAATCAAGCATGCGCTTGTTGCAACACTTCACGCTGCGGCTGGCGAATAGTGGTGGACAGGGCCAGAGACAGGATAAGTAAGGCGAATATTACGCAGAAAGTCACATAAAAACCGCCGAACAGCGAAGCAATAAGCGAACCGCAAATACTGCCGATACCAAAACCTAAATAAATAACGCCATAGTTTTTCGCCAGATTATTCAGGCCGAAGAACTCACTGACCAGCGACGGGAAGACGGTGATGGTGCCGCCGAAGTTAAACGCGACGCAGGCGATAGCCGCAAAGAAGGTCACTTCGTTGAGCGGGGCGAAAAGCAGAGCCGCCATTCCCACCAGGGAAACCACCTGGCCGAGGGTAATGACACGGATACGGGCAATTTTATCGGAGAGGATCCCCAGCACCAGGCGACCAGAGAGGTTGGCGATAGAGATAATGGTTACCGCGTTGGCCGCTGTTGCCGCATCCAGTTTTACCATCCCCTGGGCGATATCTTTCGCTACGCCAATCACATACAGACCGCTCATGCAGGCCGTCAGGAACATCACAGCCAGCATCCAGTACTGCGGCTTACGCATCGACTGGGCCAGCGTAAAGTCATTCTCGACAACGCCATTGACCGTCTGCACCTCCTGCTGCGGCGCATCTTTCATCAGGGTAGCGCCAAACAGGATCATCACCAGCACGATTGCGCCCCAGATCATAAAGGTCTTTTCAAGGCCGACGGTGGCGAGTAACTGGCTGTCGATAAATTTGAAGCCCAGGCTGCCAAGGCCATAAGAACCGATGGCAAAGGCGGAGATCAGCCCTTTACGCTCCGGGAACCATTTCACACAGTTCGACAGGGTTAAGAGATAGCCTGCACCATCCGCCAGCCCGACCAGCACCCCGGCGCTCAGCCACAGCATCATCAGATTGTTGGAATAGGCGGTCAGGAAGAAGCCCAGCCCCAGCAACACACCGGAAGCCATCGTGACGCGCTTCACGCCGAAGCGTTCCTGTAATTTACCGGCGATGGACGAAGAGAGCGCCAGGCCCAGGCTCAGCAAACCAAAGGAGAAAGCCACCTGGCTTATCGGGGCATTGAGTTTGTCGGAAAGGGCGCTGTTAAACAGGCTCCAGGTATAGACCGACCCCAGAGCGAACTGGGTCACGATAGTACCGAAGAGGGTCAGCCAGCGGGTGCGGTTGTAAGTTGAAGTGTTCATGGCAGTTGTCCTGCAGCAGAAAAAAGGGAAATTCACTGCTGACAACGATATCCAAAACCTTACCTTACCAGGGGTAAAACGGCATGAAATGCAGAGGGCGTGGAATGAAATGCCGAAAATCAGGAATGAATGGCCTGGACAACCGTCTGAACCGCACCGGAGAAGGCTCGCTTCCGGCGCTGCACAGGCGATTTACGTGCCTAATTCAGAACCTGGCGCTGACGCCGAGGGTATAAAGGTAATCCTCGCCGGTGGTCATATTTTCAGCCTGCGACATCGAGGCATAGGCCGCCATATGAGGATTGATCAGCATATCGGCCCCGACGGTGACATCCATCCAGTTACCGTATTGGGTGGACGGCACCAGGCGTCCCAGGCCGGACTGCATTTTCCACTGATTATCACCGAACTGCTGGTTATAACTGATTTGCGCCCACGGTCGCACATCGCCCACGCGCGTATCCACGCGCCAGCCGAGCGTACTTACGCTGGCGTGCCACAGCGGGTCGATCAGCGACTGCGTGTTCACGCTATCGCCAAACTCGTTGTACATATTGGGCGTGGAGCCGTCATAGTGCCAGGCGGCAACCGGTCCGGTCGTGAAACGGCGGGCCACGGGAATACTCCAGCCCACACTCATTGAGCTGGTAGCCTCCACAGGAGAGGAATCAGGTAAATTCAGCGCTAAACCGGGCGTATTCTGCGAGGAGAGGATCCGCTCTTTGAGAATGTCCTCATACCGCGGTTGGTGATCGTCGTCCCATGTATAACGCTCGGTGGTATTACTTTTTGTATCCGAAACGATATATTCCTGTTGCCAGGCGTTTGCTGTGTTGCCTGAAATCAGACAGGCCAACAAGCTCGCCATACCTGTCACGGCATGGCGGCCACTGATATTTTTTATCATCATCAAAGCGACTCCAGAGAAGAGCCGAGTTCGGCGATATTTGTGTTTGTTTAATTGAGGCCAGGTTGCAACATGAGGGATGTTGCGTATCAACCTGTATTAACTATTGTCTCTTTAGGTGACACGTCAAGCCGGGTCGATTGAAATTTTTGTAATTTCAGGAGCAAATAGGGAGAGAAACGATGCAACGTTGTGGCTGGGTTAGCCAGGATCCGCTTTATATCGCCTATCACGATCAAGAGTGGGGCGTACCGGAAACTGACGGAAAGCATTTATTCGAGATGATCTGTCTCGAAGGTCAGCAGGCCGGTTTATCCTGGATCACCGTGCTTAAAAAACGGGAAAACTATCGTCAGGCCTTTCACCAGTTTGATCCGGTCCTTGTCGCCGGGATGACCTCTGCCGATGTCGACAGGTTAGTGCTGGACGCGGGGATTATCCGCCATCGCGGCAAAATCGAAGCCATTATCGGCAACGCCCGGGCCTATCTGGCGATGGAAGAGAACGGCGAGCGCTTTTCCGATTTCGTCTGGTCTTTTGTCGATAACATCCCGCAGGTGACCCAGGCGGCGACGCTTGCAGAGATCCCCACCTCTACGCCAGCCTCAGATGCCCTGTCGAAGGCGCTGAAAAAGCGCGGCTTTAAATTCGTGGGCACCACCATCTGTTACTCCTTTATGCAGGCCTGCGGGCTGGTCAACGATCACGTCACCGCCTGCCACTGTCACCCCGGAGGTCAACATGATCCGCAAATGGCTCAATGACGATGTCGAGCCCCTGCTGACACTCTGGCTGGAGAGCACCACCGTCGCCCATCCCTTTATCGATGCGCAATACTGGCTGGAGAGCAAAGCGGTGGTGCGAGAGGTTTACCTGCCGTCGGCCGAGACATGGGTATGGGAAGAGAAAGGCCAGCTTCGCGGGTTTATCAGCGTGATGGAATCCCGGTTTATCGGCGCGCTGTTTGTCGATCCGGCCTTTGCGGGCAAAGGGATCGGGCATGCGCTGATAAAACATGTTCAGCAGCGCTACCCCTCTTTAAGTCTCGAGGTCTACCAGAAGAACAATCGGGCGGTGAATTTCTACCACGCTCAGGGCTTTCGCATTGAAGACAGCGCCTGGCAGGAAGATACCCAACACCCGACCTGGCTTATGAGCTGGCAGGCGGATCAAACGCCGTCAGCGTAAGCGCCGGCCCCTGATATTTTTCCAGCCACGCCAGCGCAGTATTTCCCGCGCAGCCATTCCCCAGCTTCGAGCTGGGGAGATCTTTGGTCAGCACGTTGACCGCCCCGTTCTTACAAATCCCGTCGTTATCAGGATCCAGATCCGGCCATGCCCCCTGATGAATGCAGATCACCCCCGGCTTGATGCCCTCGCTGACCACCGCGCCTGCCAGGACCTGCCCGCGATGGTTCCAGACGCGGACCACGTCGCCATCGGCAATACCGCGCGCGCTGGCGTCATCCGGGTGGAGCGTCACCGGCTCGCGTCCGGCCACCGCATACTGCTCGCGCAGTGAGGAGTAGTTCAACTGGCTGTGCAGACGATGCGCCGGATGGGCAGAGAGAATTTGTAACTGCCCCGGCTCAGCATTGCCATGCCACTCGTCCGGCGCCAGCCACATCGGGTGCGGCGGACAGTCGGCATACTGGAAGCTGGCGATCCGCTCGGAGTAAATCACGATTTTGCCGCTCTCGGTTTTAAGCGGATGGCCCTCGGGATCGCGACGGAAATCCGCGAAGCGCACGAATCTGGCGTTCACCTCAGATTCCGGCATTTCGACGATATCATTGGCTTCCCAGAACTCGGCGAAGGGTGCTAAGGTCACTCCCTGTGCCGCGCCGCGCTGCCCGGCAATCTCATAGAACGTCTCCAGCCACTCCAGATCGGTTTTACCTTCGGTGAAACGCTCGCCGCCGCCCGGCTCCCAGCGCTCGCTCAGCTCGGCAAACACATCAAGATCGTCACGCGCTTCATCGCGCGGCGCCACAACCCGCTTCATCGGCACCATATGCTGGTTGCTGTAGTCGCCGGTCATGGTCATGTCGTTGCGTTCAAACGAGGTGGTCGCCGGCAGCACGATATCGGCATGCTTCGCCGCCGCCGTCCAGAAACATTCGGAGATTACCACCAGCTCCGGTTTTTGCCAGGCGCGGATCAGGCGGTTGGTATCCTGATGATGGGTAAAGTTAGCCCCGCCTGCCCACCAGACAAAGCGGATATCCGGGAAGTGGCGATCCAGGCCGTTGTGCTGATAAAAACCGCCGGGATTTTCCAGGGCTTCCACAATGCGGGCGACCGGGATCTTATCCACCGCGTCGGTACCGCCCTTGACCGAACCCTGCATCGAGGCCAGCACCGCCGCCCGACGCGTCGGGTTACCGCCATTAGCAAAGTGATACGACAGGCCAAAGCCGCCACCCGGCGTACCAATCTGGCCGAGCATCGCCGCGAGGGTGACCAGCATCCAGTGTTTTTGCTCACCAAACTGCTGGCGCTGCATCCCCCACCCCGCCATCAGCATGGTGGTGTTATTGTGGAATAACGCCGCCAGTTCACGAATTTTATCTGCCGGAACGCCACAAATGTCGGCGGCCCACTCGGCGGTTTTGGGGATACCGTCCGTCGTTCCAAGCAGGTAGTCAGCAAATTTTTCATACCCGGAGGTACAGCGGGCAAGAAACGCCTCATCCTGCCAGCCATTCTCAACCAGCGTATGGGCGATGCCGAGCATCATCGCCACATCGGTGCCCATATGCGGGGCGATCCACTCGGCGCGCTCGCCAAAGAAATCCATGGTTTCGGAGCGCATCGGATCGATGCAGATCAGGCGCTTGCCGCTTTTACGCAGCGCGTCGAAATAGGGGATGCCCTGCTCGTCGCTGGCGTTCCAGGCGATCTTAAGGGTGTTGAGCGGGTTGGCGCTCCAGAGCACCACCACCTCGCTGTGCTCCAGCACCAGCGGCCAGCTGGTCTGCTGCTGATACACTTCGTTGCCGCCCACCACATACGGCATGATGGCCTGCGCCGCACCGGTGGAGTAGTCCCCCAGATGGCCGGTATAGCCGCCCGCCAGGCTCATATAGCGCTGAAGCAGGGTTGCGGCTTTGTGCAGCACGCCATTGGAACGCCAGCCGTACGAACCGGCGAAAATGGACGATGGGCCATAGCTCTGGCGAATGCGTTTATGCTGCGCATCGATAAGCGTCAGCGCCTCATCCCAGCTGACGCGCACAAACTCATCCTGCTCACGCACCCCCTGCGGATTATCCGGCGAGGCGAGAAACCCCTTACGCACCATCGGCCAGCGCACGCGGGTTTTGCTGTGCACCTGGTCGCGCACCGCGGTCTGCAGGGAGTTGGGATAGGTTGTCGGCAACGCGCCGCGGGATGACAGCACCGTCTCGCCGTCGGTCTCGACCAGCATGGGCCCCCAGTGGGCTGCAGTCAGAATGGTTTTCGTTGAAGTGGTCACAGCGTGTGCTCCTGGATTGCCGGTTGCAGGTTTTCTCAGCCTTCATTGAGGCTGTTTATGATTAGACACAAATTTAAGAGTTATCCCCGGAATTTTCTCCGTAACTGGACGTCATAATCAACCGCCACGCCCATCGTGGCAAAGAATAAAAAAGCTTAAGGAAAGAAGATGAAAAAAAGCGCACTTATGATTGCCGCCGTGGTGAGCGGCGCACTGGTTGTTTCAGGCTGCACAACGAACCCTTACACCGGCGAACGCGAAGCGGGTAAATCAGGCATTGGCGCAGGCCTCGGCTCCCTGGTCGGCGCAGGTGTTGGCGCACTCTCCTCCTCGAAAAAAGATCGCGGCAAAGGGGCGCTGATTGGCGCCGCAGCAGGCGCAGCCCTGGGTGGCGGCGTCGGTTATTACATGGACGTGCAGGAAGCGAAGCTGCGCGACAAAATGCAGGGCACCGGCGTGAGCGTAACCCGCAGCGGCGATAACATCATTCTGAACATGCCAAACAACGTCACCTTCGACAGCAACAGCTCAACGCTGAAACCGGCGGGGGCCAATACCCTGACCGGCGTGGCGATGGTGCTCAAGGAGTACGAAAAAACCGCGGTGAACGTGCTGGGCTATACCGACAGCACCGGCAGCCAGGATCTGAACATGCGTCTCTCCCAGCAACGTGCTGACGCGGTGGCCAGCTCGCTGATCACCCAGGGCGTAGCGGCGACCCGTATTCGCACCAGCGGTATGGGCCCGGCGAATCCGATCGCCAGCAACAGCACGGCGGAAGGCAAAGCGCAGAACCGTCGCGTTGAGATCACCTTAAGCCCGATTCAGTAAGTGTTGTGCCGGGTGGCGGCATCGCCTGCCCGGCCAGTCGTCCCGGTAAGCGTAGCGCCACCGGGCATTTTCGCGCTAAGGTATGCTCACCCAAGGCAAGGAAACCAGCGATGAGCAAATCAACACGGCCCACCATCAGCGATGTGGCGAAAGCCGCAAAAACCGGTAAGACCAGCATCTCCCGTTACCTCAACGGCGAAAAACACCTGCTGTCCGACGCGCTGTTAGCCCGCATTGAACAGGCCATTGCCGATCTCGACTATCGTCCCAGCCTGATGGCCCGGGGACTGAAGCGCGGGCGAACCCGCCTGATCGGGCTTATCCTCGCCGATATTACCAACCCCTACTCTGTTAACGTCCTCAGCGGCATCGAAGCCGCCTGCCGGGAAAAAGGCTTCACCCCGCTGGTGTGTAACACTAACAACGAACTTGACCAGGAGCTGCACTACCTCGATCTTCTGCGCAGCTATCAGGTAGAGGGCATTGTGGTTAACGCCGTGGGAATGCGTGAAGAGGGACTGAACCGCCTGCAACAGTCCGCCCTGCCGATGGTGCTGATTGACCGCAAAATCCCGGATTTCGCCTGTGATGTGGTAGGGCTGGACAACACCCAGGCCGCCACCACCGCCACGGAACATCTTATAGAGCAAGGGTTTGAAGCGATTCTGTTCCTGAGCGAACCGCTGGGGATGGTCAACACCCGTCGCGAGCGCCTCAGCGCGTTTCGCGCGACCCTCGCCCGTTATACTGGCGTGATCGCCGAGAACGTCGAAATCCCCCTCCATGAAGCCGGACAGATGGACAGTGCCCTGCGCCAGTTCCATACCCGTCATCGCGGCATGCGCAAGGCGGTCATCTCCGCTAACGGCGCCTTAACGCTACAGGTCGCCCGATCGCTTAAGCGCATCGGCCTGCACTGGGGCAGCGATATCGGTCTGCTGGGCTTTGACGAGCTGGAGTGGGCCGAGCTGGCCGGTGTCGGCATCACCACCCTCAAACAGCCCACCTGGCAGATTGGCTTCGCCGCCGTCGAGCAGGTGATTCGCCGGATCAACGGCGCCGATGAAGCGGTCCGGGAGCAGGTCTTCTCCGGGGAGCTGATCGTGCGCGGTTCCACGGCGCGTTAATCCCCCTTCGTGATGGCGATCATAAATCCGGCATCCTGAACTTTTCTTTGGAACCGGTTCCATCTAGCGTAAAGAGTATCAGCTACGTGATGGAGTCCGCCGATGGGCAGAAAAATTATTGTTGTCACCGCCGCGTATGGCGCTGACCAGGTACGGCAAGCGGGTGGGCAGCGCGCCATGCTGCCGGTTATCGCCGGGGCAGGCGCGGATGGCGTCGAGATCCGCCGGGAGTTATTCAGCGATGCCGAACTGGCAACCTTACCCACCCTTGCCGAGTCCATTGAACTGCTCGGCCTGTTGGCCTGCTACTCCGCCCCCGATGCACTGTTTAGCGCGGATGGCACCCTCAACCCACTGCTGCCCCGCTACCTTGCCGAGGCCGCGACGCTCAACGCCCTGTGGCTGAAAGTCTCCCTCGGCAACTTCAGCGATAAGCAGCAGCTCGATGCGCTGCGCGCCCTGCTCGATGACACCGGCATGACGCTGGTGGTGGAAAACGACCAGACGCGTTGCGGCCAGCTGGCGCCGATGCAGCGCTTCAAGGCGGCCTGCCGGGTAATGAGCCTGCCGGTCACGCTGACATTTGATATGGGCAACTGGCTGTGGGTGGGTGAGTCACCGGAAGAAGCCGCGAAGCATCTGGCGCCCGCGGTGAGCTATATCCACGTTAAGGCCGCCGTTCCTCATCAGCAGCAGTATCGCGCCGTGCCGCCCGACCAGGACAGCACCCGCTGGCAGGCCCTGCTGGAGCAACTGCCCGGCGATGTCCCACGCGGGATCGAGTTTCCGCTTGAAGGGCCAGATCTGACGGCGGTCACCCGTCATTACGTCAATTTACTGCGGGAGGCGTAAGCGATGCCGAATAGTCTGGATGTCATCACCATTGGTGAAGCGATGGCCATGTTTGTGGCTACCCACACCGGCGACTTAAGCGAAGTCGATCGCTTTATGAAGCGCGTCGCGGGTGCCGAGCTGAACGTCGCCACCGGGCTGGCGCGCCTGGGCCTGAAGGTGAGCTGGGTGAGCCGCGTCGGCAATGACAGCTTCGGCCAGTTTGTGCTCGACACCCTGAAAAAAGAGGGGATCGAGACCGCAGGCGTGACCATAGACGACCGTTATCCGACGGGCTTCCAGCTTAAATCAAAAGTCACCGATGGAACCGATCCCATTGTGGAGTATTTCCGCAAAGGCTCGGCAGCCAGCCATCTCTCCGTTGAAGATTTCAATCCGATCGGGTTTACCGCAGCCAGGCATCTGCACCTGAGCGGCGTGGCGGCCGCATTGTCCGCCAGCTCTTACGCCCTGCTCGATCACGCGGCGGGCGCCATGAAAGCCGCGGGGAAAACCCTTTCGTTCGATCCCAATCTGCGCCCGGTGCTGTGGAAAAGCGAAGCGGAGATGGTGGAGAAGCTGAACCACCTCGCCTTCCAGGCCAACTGGGTGCTACCCGGCCTGAAAGAGGGCCTCATCCTGACCGGGGAAAACACCCCGGAAGGGATCGCCGATTTTTACCTGAACCGGGGCGTGAAGGCCGTGATCCTGAAAACCGGTGCCGACGGCGCCTGGTATAAAACCGCCGATGGCGAGCAGGGTGCCGTGGCGGCAGTGAAGGTCGAGAACGTCGTCGATACCGTCGGCGCGGGAGACGGCTTTGCTGTTGGTGTGGTCAGCGCCTTGCTGGAAGGCAAAACGCTGCATCAGGCCGTCACGCGCGGCAATGTTATCGGCTCGCTGGCGATCCAGGTTCAGGGCGACAGCGAAGGATTACCCACCCGGGCGCAACTGGACGCATAACTTCCCTCTCCCTACAGGGGAGAGTGGGCTAACGATTAAACCACCGTGTACCCTACAGACAACGGCGGTAACCCCCTCAACGACAGAGGCAAGCCTATGAACAATGCAACAAACGCAGTAAAACGCTGGTGGTACATCATGCCTGTCGTGTTTATCACGTACAGCCTGGCGTACCTTGATCGTGCGAACTTTAGCTTCGCGTCTGCCGCAGGCATTACGGAAGACCTGGGGATCACCAAAGGCGTCTCCTCGCTGCTGGGGGCCCTCTTCTTCCTCGGTTACTTCTTTTTCCAGATCCCTGGCGCCATCTATGCCGAACGCCGCAGCGTCCGCAAATTGATCTTCATCTGCCTGATTCTCTGGGGTGCCTGCGCCTCCCTCACCGGGGTGGTGAATAACATCCCGGCGCTGGCGGCCATTCGTTTTATTCTTGGCGTAGTGGAGGCGGCGGTCATGCCCGCGATGCTGATCTACATCAGCAACTGGTTTACCAAATCCGAACGCTCGCGCGCCAATACCTTCCTTATTCTCGGCAACCCGGTCACGGTACTGTGGATGTCGGTGGTCTCCGGATATCTGATCCAGTCCTTCGGCTGGCGTGAGATGTTCATTATTGAAGGTGTGCCGGCCATTATCTGGGCCTTCTGCTGGTGGGTGCTGGTGAAAGACAAACCGGCCCAGGCCAAATGGCTCTCTGAAGATGAAAAAGCGGCCCTGCAGGCGCAGCTGGATAAAGAGCAGCAGGGACTGAAAGCGGTGCGTAACTACGGCGAAGCCTTCCGCTCCCGCAACGTGGTACTGCTGTGCATGCAATATTTCACCTGGAGTATCGGCGTTTACGGTTTTGTTCTGTGGCTGCCGTCTATCATCCGTAGCGCGGGCGATAACCTCGGCATGGTTGAAGTGGGCTGGCTCTCCTCCGTGCCTTATCTGGCTGCAACCATCGCCATGATTGTGGTCTCCTGGGCGTCGGACAAACTGCAAAACCGCAAGCTGTTCGTCTGGCCGCTGCTGTTGATTGCCGCTTGTGCCTTTATCGGTTCGTGGGCGGTGGGCGCGAACCACTTCTGGGTTTCCTATACGCTGCTGGTGATCGCCGGTGCGGCGATGTATGCCCCGTATGGTCCGTTCTTTGCCATCATCCCGGAAATGCTGCCGCGTAACGTGGCGGGCGGCGCGATGGCGCTCATCAACAGCATGGGTGCGCTGGGCTCGTTCTTTGGTTCATGGTTCGTGGGCTATCTGAACGGTGTGACCGGCGGCCCGTCAGCCTCGTACATCTTTATGGGGGTGGCGCTTTTTGCCTCGGTGTGGCTTACTTTAATTGTTAAGCCTGCTAATAATCAAAATATTCCCGTCGGCGCACGCCACGCCTGAATCCTTTTAAAATCAACGGAGATTAGCATGAAGCCGTCCATCATTTTGTATAAAGCCCTGCCTGATGCCCTGCAGCAGCGCCTTGAAGAGCATTTCACCGTTACCCGGGTTAACAACCTGAGCCCGGAGACGGTACAGCAGCATGCTGAGGCGTTCGCGGGTGCCGTCGGGCTGCTGGGCTCCAGCGAAAAGGTGGATGCCGCGCTGCTGGAAAAAATGCCTGCGCTGCGTGCAACCTCGACCATCTCAGTAGGCTATGACAACTTTGACGTCGATGCGCTGAATGCCCGCAACATCCTGCTGATGCACACGCCAACCGTACTCACCGAAACCGTGGCGGATACGCTGATGGCGCTGGTGCTCAGCAGCGCGCGTCGCGTGGTGGAAGTGGCCGAGCGCGTTAAAGCCGGCGAGTGGACCAAAAGCATCGGTCCGGACTGGTTTGGTGTCGATGTGCATGGCAAAACGCTGGGCATTGTCGGGATGGGCCGCATCGGCATGGCGCTGGCCCAGCGCGCCCACTTCGGTTTCAACATGCCGATTTTGTATAACGCGCGCCGCCAGCATAAAGAGGCTGAAGAACGCTTTAACGCCCGCCCCTGTGACCTGGATACCCTGTTGCAGGAAGCGGACTTTGTCTGCCTGATCCTGCCGCTGACCGATGAAACTCACCATATGTTCGGCAAAGCGCAGTTTGAGAAGATGAAGAAATCCGCCATCTTTATTAATGCAGGACGCGGACCGGTGGTGGATGAACAGGCGCTGATTGCAGCGTTGAAAAACGGTGAGATCCACGCCGCGGGGCTGGACGTATTTGAGCAGGAGCCGCTACCGGTCAGCTCGGAACTGCTGACAATGCCAAACGTGGTCGCGCTGCCGCATATTGGCTCCGCCACCCACGAAACGCGCTATAACATGGCGGCCTGTGCGGTGGAAAACCTGATCGACGCCCTGCAGGGCAAGGTGGATAAAAACTGCGTCAATCCACAAGTTAAGCCTTAAACGAAAAAAACCCGCCAGAGGCGGGTTTTTAAATTCTTGCGCTGAGTTGGAAGCTTACAGGCTTACAACGTTACCAGCTGCTGGGCCTTTAGCGCCGCTTTCGATGGTGAAGGAAACTTTCTGACCTTCGTCCAGAGATTTGTAGCCATCGTTCTGGATAGCAGAGAAGTGTACGAACACGTCTTTAGAGCCATCGTCAGGAGTGATGAAGCCGAAACCTTTATCAGCGTTGAACCATTTTACCAGACCAGTCATTTTACCAGACATAGATATTACCTTTTAAAAATTTGTTTTGCCTTCCGGCGCGATGATGGAATGTGTTACAGATTTTTAAGCGATGAAGGAAGGGTCACTACGAAGGGTATCTAAGATAACGCATCTGGACTGCTTAACTAAACTGCTCTAGGTCTGTGTAACAAACCGACGAGGTGTATTAAGACATAGTTCGCGGATCAAAGACAAGCTTTATTTTCAGAGAAGATAAAAAACCCCGCTTTGCAGCGGGGTTTTTTATTCTGGAATGCGCCCGGCGGCGCTTCGCTTGCACGGGCCTACAGATTTGTAGGCCAGCTAAACGCAGCATGGCCTGGCAAAATGCGAGTACGTTTTCAGACGTTATTCCGTTGCGGCCATCGCCGCGCTCCACGCCTGGCTGAACGCCTGATGCTGCGCGGCCAGCGGCCCAATCAGCGCATTGTACTGGCTGGCCTGCTGCGAGGTCGGGAACTGAATGCCGTTGGAGACAAAGCTCACCTGGGTGCCCTGCTGGGAAATATAATCTGCTACCTGCACCAGCTGCTGTGTAAAGATCTGGGCTGCTGGAATAAGCGGCTGCAGAGCTTCGGCAGGTTTGGTCACCACTTTTTCATACACTTTGTCGAACACAGGCTTGAGATCTTCGCCCTGCTTCAGCGCAGAGCGCGCGCCATCGGCCTGCATTTTGGCGTTCTGCAGCTGCTGGCCCAGCACACCCAGTGCGCCGTTTGACTGGCTCAGCGGTTCGCGCTGGGTCACGTAATCCTGCGGTACGCGAATTGCATTCACGCTATCCACCACCGGACGCAGTCCGGCGTCCATCGCCTGGTTCACCTGCTGTGAATAACCATACAAAATGGCATAGTCAGAAACGAAGGGACCAAACTGTTTTTTCTGATCCGCAGTCAGCGTTGGCAAACGCTCGCCACTACGCATCGCAGTATTTTGCAGGAAGTCGATAAACGCTTTGCGCTGATCCCCTTCCTTATCGAAACACCCACTCAGGCTAACTATCATTAACAACGCCGCAAGCGGCGCAAACCAGCGAGAGCAGGGCTTTCCTGTCGCCATTGTTATTACTCCTTTCACCCAAAAAAGCGCACACCGGCACACGCGTGCCCAACGGTGACAGAATAGTCCAGGTCAGGCCCGCAAGATACCCTTTTCATGTAAAACGACTATTGCCATATAAATTCTTACCATTTACAAAAAAATACCTGATGCTATGGCGCTACAGAATAATCAAGTCATTAGCATACTCAGTCGGTTCGCAAAGCGAGCCAGCGAAACGTATCTCTAACAATTAATCACGCACGTTACGATCTGTTCTCAGTTTTAGCGACTATTCTTAAATTGCTCTCTAATGTTCACGATCCCGCAGTGTGATTTATGAGGAGTTCTCAATGGAATTAAAAGATCCTATGTTTGATCTGCTAAGCAGTCTGGAACAGATTGTTTTTAAGGATGCACCGCAGACGGTTACCCGTTCGCAAAAGTCCAACCCCTTTACGGAATTTGAGCGCTTACGCAAAGGGACAGGGATGAAAACCGATGATTTCGCACGAGCAATGGGTGTCAGCGTAGCGATGGTTCAAGAGTGGGAATCAAAAAGAGTGAAGCCCTCCATGACCGAGCTGAAGCTGATGAGCCTGATTCAGGCTAACCCGGCACTCCGCAAGCAGTTGACTGAATAGTTATATTTTAGCCCCCGCATTTGCGGGGGTTTCTGTTTCTATCACCGCCTTTTACCACGCCACTCTCCGTTCAGCCACGCCAGTTCATGGGTCAGCTTCAGCCCATCCAGAAAAACGTCGTCATGCGATACCACCAGCAGTGCGCCTGTAAAGCCTGCCAGCGCCGCCTCGATAGCACGTGTCGAGGCCAGATCCAGATGGTTAGTCGGTTCATCGAGCAGCAAGAGCTGCGTCGCCTCTTCCCGCCACAGCACGCAGGCCAGCGCTGCTTTTAAGCGTTCGCCGCCGCTGAGCGCTGAAAGCGGGAGCGTCACCCGATCGGCGCCCAGCTGCAGCTGGGCCAGACGGCTGCGGAGTATCCCCTCCTCCAGCGGCGTGTTATGCAAATTGAGGTGGGAGATAACAGATTGCGTCAGATCCAGCTGCGATAAGTGCTGGTCGAGATATGCCACCGTGACCGACGTCCGGCAATGTCCCGAAACTGGCTGGCACTGGCCGAGGATGGCTTTCAGCAAGGTGGATTTCCCGCAGCCATTCGGCCCCCGCAACGCCACCCGCATCGGCCCATCCATGCGCCAGTTAAGCGGCGTCATCGTGATGTGCGGCAGCACCAGATCCTCCAGCACTAGCACCTGTTTCCCCTCCGCAATCTGGCTGCCTGGCAGGGTAAACATCACCGGATTTTCCTCTTCCACCCGCTCCCGCGCCTGAGTGACCGCCGCGTTCATCGCATCCTGTTGCTCATGATGCTGTTTGCGCCACGCGCCCGGACGCTCCTTTGCTGCCCCTTTATACTTAACGCGCTCAAACGAGGCGATATTAAGACTATCCACCGTGCGCAGGGTTTTCGCCGACCGGCGCAGGCTGTCATCATGCTCCTTTTGTAGACGGGCGCGGGTGCGTTTGCGCTCGGTGGTTGCATGCTCCAGTGCCGCGCGGGCGGCCTGCTGCTCCGCATTCCGCTGGCGCTGATAGTCCGCGTAATTGCCACCGTAGCTGTGTAACCCCGACGCGCTGAGTTCCAGTATGCGCGGCACCTGTGCCAGCAGCTCACGATCGTGTGAAGCGACCAGCACGCAACCGGCATGCCGGGCAAGTTGCTCGTAAAACCACGCCCGCCCCTGCCTGTCGAGGTGGTTGGTGGGTTCGTCCAGTAGCAGAGAGTCCGCATTCGCCGTAAACGCGCCGCACAGCAGAGCGCGAACCCGCTCGCCGCCGCTCAGTTCAGCGGCCAGCCTGTCGGGATCAAACGGCGCAAGCCCGGCGCCGATAAACGCCTCGCTCAGTCGTTCCGTTAAATCCCAGTAACCGTCGAGACGCTCCAGATCCTCAGGCAGATAATCACCACTGTCGATACGCCTGCGGGCCGCGAAAAGGCCTTCATAGCCAAGCAGCTGAGCCAGCGTGGTGTGGGGGGAAATATCGTGCTGTTGCGCCACATAGCGGTGCGTGCCGAAACGTTCGATATGGCCGCTGGCAGGCACGTCCAGCCCGGCCAGCAGGCGCAGAAGACGGGTCTTGCCGCTGCCGTTACGGCCAACCAGCGCGCACAGGGATGGCTCCAGCGAGAGATTCAGCGGGCCAAAAAGGGTATCGCCTGTCGGAAACTGGCAGGTGACCTGATGCAAAATAAAAGAAGGGGATTGCGCAAAATGAGCCATAAGCACTCCTGAATGAAATCAAAACATCCCCTGCCGACGCGGTGGCGTTTAGCAAGGATCGAAATTCATCAGTCGTGTTTGTTCATTTTTGGGGGGCGCTCCAGAGGGAAAAAAGTAACCGGGGACAGGATAGCGGGTTTTTGTTCAGGGTTTCAAGGTTAAATTTTCAACGGCACGCCATAAAAAAACCCGCCGAAGCGGGTTTTTTTAGCAAGCGTAGCGCCGCCGGGCAAAAGCCCTTACTGCAGCAGCGAGATATCCGCCACGCGCAGGAATAGCTCGCGCAGTTTTTCGAGCATAGAGAGACGGTTAATACGCAGATCTTTATCCTCTACGTTGACCATCACTTTCTCGAAGAAGGCGTCGATAACATCACGCAGTTCGGCCAGTTCCACCAGCGCTTCCTGGTAGCGACCTTCTGCGAAGACTGGCTCCAGCTTGTCGCGCAGCACCACAACCTGCATCGCCAGGGCGATCTCTTCCGGCTCTTTCAGCGTCGCGGCGTTCACACGCTCGTTCAGCTTTTCATCGGACTTCGCCAGGATGTTGGAGACACGCTTGTTGGCCGCCGCCAGGGCAGATGCCGCTTCCAGGCTACGGAAGTGGGAGACCGCCTTCATACGGGCATCGAAATCGGCCGGACGGGTCGGACGACGCGCCAGCACCGCCTGAATAGTGTCCACGCTATAGCCTTCGTCCTGATACCAGGCGCGGAAACGGCCCAGCATAAAGTCGATCACGTCATCCACTACGTTGGCGTTGGTCAGCTTGTCGCCGTACAGACGCACCGCTTCTTCCGTCAGGGTCTGCAGATCGAGGTTCAGGTTCTTCTCAACGATGATACGCAGCACGCCCAACGCAGCACGACGCAGCGCAAACGGGTCTTTATCCCCTTTCGGATGCTGCCCGATACCGAAGATACCCGCCAGGGTGTCCATCTTGTCGGCAATCGCCACGGCACAGGCTACCGGGTTGGACGGCAGATCGTCACCGGCAAAGCGCGGCTGATACTGCTCGTTCAGGGCCACGGCCACATCTTCCGCTTCGCCATCGTGACGCGCGTAGTGCATGCCCATCACGCCCTGGGTGTCAGTAAATTCAAACACCATGTTGGTCATCAGGTCGCACTTGGAGAGCAGACCGGCGCGGGTAGCGTGGTTAACGTCGGCACCGATTTCACGGGCGATCCAGCCGGCCAGCTCTGCGATACGGTCGGTCTTGTCGCGCAGGGTACCCAGCTGCTGCTGGAACAGCACGGTTTGCAGGCGTGGGAGGTGATCTTCCAGACGCTTTTTACGGTCGGTATTGAAGAAGAACTCCGCATCCGCCAGACGTGGACGAACCACTTTCTCGTTACCGGAGATGATCTGCACCGGATCTTTCGATTCGATGTTCGCCACGAAGATGAAGTTCGGCAGCAGCTTGCCGTCGTTGGCATAGACCGGGAAGTACTTCTGGTCACCTTTCATGGTGTGAACCAGCGCTTCCGCCGGAACCGCGAGGAACTTCTCTTCGAACTTCGCGGTCAGCACAACCGGCCATTCCACCAGAGAGGTCACTTCTTCCAGCAGGCTGTCGCTCAGATCGGCTTTACCGCCAATCTGGCGGGCCGCTTCTTCCGCATCGGCTTTAATTTTGGCTTTACGCTGTTCGTAGTCAGCAATGACTTTACCGCGTTCCAGCAGGATTTCCGGGTACTGATCGGCGTTGTCGATGGTGAACTCCGGCTCGCCCATAAAGCGGTGGCCGCGTATCACGCGATCGGACGCGACGCCCAGAATGGTGGCAGGAATAACGGTATCGCCCAGCAGCAGAGTCACGGTGTGAACCGGACGCACGAAGTGCACGTCACTTGCTCCCCAGCGCATCAGTTTTGGAATCGGCAGCTTCGCCAGCGAGGTGGCAATCATGTTCGGCAGCAGCGCTTCTGCGCTCTCGCCTTTCACATGGGCGCGATAGAGCAGCCATTCGCCTTTGTCGGTGGTCAGACGCTCGGCCTGGTCAACGGTAATCCCGCAACCACGCGCCCAGCCTTCTGCCGCTTTGCTTGGTTTACCTTCAGCGTCGAACGCCTGGGCAATCGCCGGGCCGCGCTTTTCAACTTCGCGATCGGGCTGAGACGCCGCCAGGTTAGCCACTTTCAGCGCCAGACGACGCGGGGCAGCAAACCACTCAATTTTACCGTGTGCCAGGCCAGCGTTATCCAGCTCGGCAGTCACGTTCGCAGCGAAAGATTCAGCCAGGCTGCGCAGGGCTTTTGGTGGCAGCTCTTCGGTGCCGATTTCCACCAGGAAAGTTTTCTCAGACATGGCCGCCTCTTATTTGTTTCGGTTGCACATCGGGAAGCCAAGGGCTTCACGGGACGCATAGTAAGCTTCTGCAACGGCTTTGGTCAGGGTACGAATGCGCAGAATGTAGCGCTGACGTTCAGTCACGGAGATCGCTTTACGGGCGTCCAGCAGGTTGAAGCTGTGGGCGGCCTTCAGAATACGCTCGTAGGCAGGCAGCGGCAGCGGAGTCTCCAGCGCCAGCAGCTGCTGGGCTTCTTTCTCATACTGCTCGAAGCAGGTGAACAGGAAGTCCACGTCCGCGTATTCAAAGTTATAGGTGGATTGTTCCACTTCGTTCTGATGGAACACGTCGCCGTAGGTGGTTTTACCCAGCGGGCCGTCGCTCCAGACCAGGTCGTAAACGCTGTCTACGCCCTGAATATACATGGCCAGACGTTCCAGACCGTAGGTGATTTCACCCGTAATCGGTTTACATTCCAGACCGCCAACCTGCTGGAAGTAGGTGAACTGCGTCACTTCCATTCCGTTCAGCCACACTTCCCAACCCAGACCCCAGGCACCCAGCGTCGGGTTTTCCCAGTTATCTTCCACGAAACGAATGTCATGAATGGTCGGATCCATACCCAGCTCTTTCAGCGACCCGAGATACAGTTCCTGAATGTTGTCTGGCGATGGCTTAATCACCACCTGGAACTGATAGTAATGCTGTAAACGGTTCGGGTTTTCACCGTAGCGACCATCGGTCGGACGGCGGGATGGCTGTACATAGGCGGTAGCCATCGGCTCTGGCCCCAGTGCACGCAGGCTGGTCATCGGGTGTGAAGTGCCGGCGCCCACTTCCATGTCCAAAGGTTGAACAATGGTGCAGCCCTGGCGAGCCCAGTAATCCTGTAAGGTCAGGATCAGGCCCTGGAAGGTCTTAGTATCAAACTTTTGCATAGTATTTCGTGCTGGATACGTGTGGTTTTAAATGGAAGGGTTCAGTATACCCGCTGAGTGCAAGATATACAGTACGAAACGGGGTTGTTTAGGGAAAATTGGGAAATAAGCATAGCTGACAGCGCCCTGCAGACGCAGCCACCACATTAAGCGGCTATCTCAACGCATCGAAAGGTGTAAAAAATGGCCATCTGCGTCAAAAGAACAGATGAAACTCTCATTGCGGGCAGTGAAGCCCTGCATCTCATAGCTGCCCTGAAACTGCTCAAAGGCGGTGACGTCGATTTTTTGCGCGCCGGTATTGTAGCGCTGGGCCGCCCGATCCTTACACAGCTGTTCCATATCCAGGGAACGCTCCGGGCTGACTTTTTGGGTTTGCGCTTTTTGCGCCGGGGTGGTCTCCTGAGCCGCGCAGCTGGCCAGTAGCGCGGGTAGCAAAAGCCATATCGCACGCATCATCATTTATATTACCGCCCTCTGCTGTGGCTGTTATTTTTAAACTCTAAAGTTTATAGATTATGGCCCGGCATTCTGCGAATCTCACCGCCCCGGCACAAGCAGGACGATGCAAACTCAGAATTTTCCAACGAGCGTCTGTATCAATATCACAGTCAGACTCTTTTTAATGTGTAAACAGAGGGATGGATGCAGGAAAAAATTAACTGGATTGATAATTTGCGGGGAATCGCCTGTTTGATGGTGGTGATGATCCATACCACCACCTGGTATATCACCAACGCCCCCGCCGTCAGTCTTATAAACTGGGATATCGCCAACGTGCTCAACTCCGCCTCGCGGGTGAGCGTGCCGCTCTTTTTTATGATCTCCGGCTATCTCTTTTTTGGCGAACGCAGCGCGCAACCGCGCCACTTTTTACGCATCGGTCTGTGCCTGCTGTTTTACAGCACCGTGGCGTTCCTCTATATCGTGCTCTTTACCTCGATCAACAGCGAGCTGTCGCTGAAATACCTGCTGCAAAAGCCGGTCTTCTATCACCTGTGGTTTTTCTTTGCCATTATCGTGATTTATCTGCTCTCCCCGCTGGTGCAGGTGAAAAGCTCGAGCGGCAAAATGCTGCTGGCGCTGATGGTCGTGATTGGCATCGTGGCGAACCCCAATACGGTCTCGCAAAAAATGGGCGGGTTTGAATGGCTGCCCATCAATCTCTATATCAACGGCGACACCTTCTATTACGTGCTGTACGGCATGCTGGGCCGCGCCCTGGGTATGATGGATACCCGCAAACGCTGGCTGAATGCCCTGTGCGCCGCCCTGTTTATTGCCGCGGTGGCGATAATCTCCCGCGGTACGCTGCATGAACTGCAGTGGCGTGGCACCTTCGCCGATACCTGGTATCTCTACTGCGGCCCGATGGTCTTTATCTGCGCGGTTTCGTTATTTACCCTGGTGAAAAACACGCTCAATGCGCGCGCCCTGCCGCTGCTGGGGTTAATTTCACGGAACTCGCTTGGGATCTACGGTTTTCACGCGCTGGTGATCCACGCTCTGCGCACCCGTGGCGTGGAGTTAAAAAGCTGGCCGCTTCTGGATATCGTCTGGATCTTCTCCATAACGGTGGCGGTCAGCCTGTTGCTGTCGATGCTGCTACAGCGCATTGATACGCGCAGGTTTGTGAGCTGAGTGTGCGGCTTGTTTGCCCGGTGGCGCTGTATCAGGCGATCTCTTTCTCTTCTGCGATCGTATCAGACGAAGTCTGCGCCGCACTGTCCCGCACGTTTTTTTGCACGGCCACCGCACCAAATAAGCTTAAGAAGAACGCAAGACCATAAAAGCCCTTCTCGCTTAGCAACAGAGTGGCATTCCACAAACCCACCACTAAAAGCGCGACGGCGATAATGAATGCCGTAAGGCACGTCATATAGTAGAGCGACGTCGTCGGGATCCCTTCATATTTGTCACGAACGGTTTTCTGATAAGAGGCTGCAGAAAACAAGCCAAGGATAATGACCGCAAAGTAATACCCTTTCTCATTGAGCTGCATATTTGCATTCCATAAACCAACCAGATAACTAATGATCCCACCAAGAAGCGCAAGCCAGGATACGGCATTAAAAGCAGGGGAGCTATTTGTCACGTCTCTTTCCATTTTCACGTAAACCTCACCAGGGAACTGAACAAGGCATTATGGATGAAGTCTTGCGATCCACTGCAATGAAGGACACGGAGAAGTATGAATTCGGAAAAAAACCATACAAATAAATAATTATTTAGAATCAATTATTTAAAATATAGAGATGGATAGGCCGGGTTAGGCGAAGCCGCTACCCGGCGCTGTATCACGACATCAGTGGCAGAAGCTGCTGATAGATTTTGCGGAACACGTCGCGACGCCCGGCATAGCGGGCATGACGATCGGGGTCCGGGGTGTGCTGCTGTTCAAGCGCCAGCTGTGGCAACAGCGACGCCAGCGGCTTGCCCGGATTCATTGCAATTTGCGCCAGCCGCGCCGCACCCAGCGCAGGCCCGACATCCCCACCGGTACGGTAATCGAGCTGTTGCCCGCTGATATCCGCCAGCATCTGGCGCCAGTAAGGGCTACGCGCTCCCCCGCCAATCAGCGTAATGCTGGATGGTTGTAACCCGCACTCATGCACCACATCCATCCCATCGGCCAGCGCATAGCCCACCCCTTCCAGCACCGCACGCGCCAGCTCAGCCGGGCCGTGTTGATGGGTTAAGCCAAAGAACACCCCTTTCGCCTGGGGGTTGTTATGCGGCGTGCGCTCGCCGGACAGATAGGGCAGGAACCAGACGGTATCGGCGTTTTCATTTGCCTGCTGCGCGGCATCGAGCAGGGCCGGCACGCTCTCTAATCCGGTCAGTTTCGCCGCCCAGTCCAGGCAGGACGCCGCACTGAGCATCACCGACATCAGATGCCATTTGCCCGGCAGCGCATGGCAGAAACTGTGCACCGCGCTGTCAGGGTTACTGCGGTAGCCGTCGCTCACGGCGAAATAAACGCCGGAGGTGCCCAGCGACAGCATCGCCTGCCCGGCATCGGCCATGCCCACGCCAACCGCGCCGGCGGCGTTATCCCCGCCCCCCGCCACGACCGGAACGGCCGGCATATTCCACTGCTGCGCCACCGACGGCAGCAGCGTGCCCGTCTGCTCACAGCCTTCAAACAGCGCTGGCATATGGTCGCGGGTGAGATGGCAGGCGTCGAGCATCGTCTCGCTCCAGTCACGCTTTGCCACGTCGAGCCACATGGTGCCAGCGGCATCGGACATATCGCTGGCGTACTCTCCGGTCATGCGCAACCGCAGATAATCTTTCGGCAGCAGTACCTTCGCTACCTGGCTAAAAATTTCGGGTTCATGGCGCTGCACCCACAGCAGTTTCGGGGCGGTAAAGCCCGGCATCATCAGGTTGCCGGTGATCTCCCGCGAGGCCGGGACACGTTCTTCCAGCAGGGCGCACTCTTCACCGCAGCGGCCATCGTTCCATAAAATCGCCGGGCGCAAAACGCGGTTATCCTTATCCAGCAGCGTGGCGCCATGCATCTGTCCGGCAATGCCCAGCGCTTTTACCTCGCGCAGAGAGTGTTGCTCGCCAAGCGCTTTCAGGGCGCGATCCGTGGCCAGCCACCAGGCCTCAGGATCCTGTTCAGACCAGAGCGGGTGTGGCCGTGAAACGTGCAGTTTTTCTGTTTGCGTTGCCAGCACGTCGCCCTGTTCATTTAACAGAATGGCTTTCACACCCGATGTGCCAAGATCGATCCCGATATACATTGCGGTGACTCCTTTAACAGAAATGCCCGGACGCTTGCAGCGGTTCCGGGCCTGGGCTAACCGTAAGCCGGACAAGCGTCGCGCTGCCCGGCAATACCCGGTTACTTATCAAACAGATAATGATTCACCAGATTTTCCAGCAGTTCCTGATGACCGCTCTGGTGCTGCGGCGCAAGGTTATGCTGTTCAGCGTACTTCGCCAGTTCGGTCAGTGATAACTGGCCTTTCAAAATTTGCTGACCCAGCTCACTGTTCCAGCCGCCGTAGCGTTTCGCCACGCGCTTATCCAGCTCGCCATCTTCAATCATGCGGGCAGCCACTTTCAACGACAGCGCCATGGTATCCATCGCCCCGATATGACCATAGAAGAGATCGTATTTATCGGTGCTCTGACGGCGCACTTTGGCGTCAAAGTTCAGGCCGCCGGTGGTGAAGCCACCCGCTTTGATAATTTCGTACATCACCAGCGCGTTTTCTTCCACGCTGACCGGGAACTGGTCGGTATCCCAGCCGAGCTGCGGATCGCCGCGGTTGGCATCTACGGAGCCGAAAATGCCCAGCGCGATAGCGGAGGCGATCTCGTGATGGAACGAGTGACCCGCCAGCGTCGCGTGGTTGGCTTCGATATTCACCTTGATCTCTTTTTCCAGCCCGAACTGCTTCAGGAAGCCATACACCGTCGCCACGTCGTAGTCATACTGGTGCTTGGTCGGCTCCTGCGGTTTTGGCTCAATCAGCAGCGTACCCTGGAAGCCGATTTTGTGTTTATGCTCGACCACCATCTGCATGAAGCGGCCAATTTGCTCGCGCTCCTGACGTAAGTCAGTATTGAGCAGCGTTTCGTAGCCTTCACGTCCGCCCCACAGCACATAGTTTTCCCCGCCCAGCTTATGGGTGGCATTCATCGCCGTCACCACCTGCGTGGCCGCCCAGCTGAAGACTTCCGGGTCCGGGTTGGTGGCAGCGCCTGCGCCATAGCGTGGATGGGTAAAGCAGTTGGCGGTGCCCCACAGCAGCTTCACGCCGCTCTGCTGCTGTTTTTCGGCCAGCACATCGACCATCTGCGCAAAGTTATTCAGATACTCTTTCAGCGAAGCGCCTTCCGGTGAAACGTCCACATCGTGGAAGCAGTAATAAGGGACATTCAGCTTGTGGAAGAACTCAAAGGCGACATCCGCTTTGCGTTTTGCCAGCTCCAGCGCTTCACCTGGCTGCTGCCACGGACGATCGAATGAGCCCACGCCAAACATATCGGCACCGTTCCAGCAGAAGGTGTGCCAGTAGCAGGCAGCGAAACGCAGGTGATCTTCCATGCGCTTACCCAGCACCAGCTCGTCCGGGTTGTAATGACGAAACGCTAAAGGATTTGAGGATTTCGGACCTTCATAACGAACGCGATCGAGTTGATCGAAATAAGCTTGCATAGTGAGCTCCATAATCAGGGATACAGCAAAGAGTTGATACTGAAGTAATACTGAATAGGGATCGCAGGTTGCTCAATTACGTTATTTCACACTGCTATTGAGAGAATGCACAAACGTGCGCTGGCTCGCAAAATCAATTTGCAGACAAACAAATTTCACTGCACAAATTCCATAATCACGTGTAATTAAGAGCTTATGTAATTTAAAATTCGATCGCGGTCATAAATTCGAAAATAAACCAAATATCATAACGAGAAGATAAAAATCTGTAATTGCCAGCCTGCCATTCCCCGTTAAGAATTTGCTACGTCTCTTGCAATGATTGTTTCTTTTATCTCAGCAACCTAACCCTACAAAAGGCAATACAATTATGAAGATAAAGAACCTGTGCCTCACTCTTTGTGCATCGCTGCTGCTGGCGAGTACGGCGAGTCATGCAAAAGAAGTTAAAATCGGCATGGCGATAGATGACCTCCGTCTGGAGCGCTGGCAAAAAGATCGCGATATTTTTGTCAATAAGGCAGAAGCATTAGGCGCGAAAGTTTTCGTCCAGTCTGCCAATGGCAATGAAGAAACGCAAATGTCGCAAATCGAAAATATGATAAACCGCGGCGTCGATGTGCTGGTTATTATTCCTTATAACGGTCAGGTTTTAAGTAACGTGGTAAAAGAAGCCAAGCGCGAAGGGATTAAAGTGCTGGCCTACGACCGCATGATTAATAATGCGGACATTGATTATTATATTTCCTTCGACAATGAAAAGGTCGGCGAATTACAGGCGCAAAGCCTGGTCGCCAAAGTTCCACAGGGCAATTACTTCCTGATGGGCGGCTCCCCGGTGGACAACAATGCCAAACTCTTCCGCGCCGGACAGATGAAGGTGCTGAAGCCCTATATTGATGAAGGCAAAATCAAGATCGTTGGCGATCAGTGGGCGGACGGCTGGTTACCTGAAAACGCGTTAAAAATTATGGAAAACGCCCTCACCGCCAATAATAACAAAATCGATGCCGTGGTGGCCTCTAACGATGCGACCGCAGGCGGCGCTATTCAGGCACTCAGCGCCCAGGGGCTGGCCGGAAAAGTGGCGATCTCCGGACAGGATGCGGACCTCGCCGGGGTGAAACGTATTGTGGCAGGTACCCAGACCATGACGGTGTATAAGCCGATCACCGAGCTTGCCACTACCGCCGCAGAAATTGCCGTTGAGCTTGGCAATGGCCAACAGCCTAAAGCGGACGCCAGCTTAAACAACGGCCTGAAAGATGTGCCTTCCCGACTGCTTACCCCTATCGAAGTCAATAAAGAGAACATTGACGCTACCGTTGTGAAAGACGGTTTCCATAAAAAGAGCGAACTGTAATCCATCATCGCCCCCGGCTTGCGGGGGCACATCGACTTGTACTGTTTTCCTTCGGGTCATGTGGAGCAGTTATGTCTTATTTACTTGAAATGAAAAGTATCACCAAAGCGTTTGGCGCGGTGAAGGCCGTCGACAACGTCAGCCTGCGCTTAAACCCCGGCGAGATCATGTCGTTATGCGGCGAAAATGGCTCGGGCAAATCCACCTTAATGAAGGTTTTGTGTGGCATCTATCCTCACGGCAGCTACGAGGGTGAAATTGTCTTTTCCGGCGAAACGCTGCAGGCCACGCATATCCGCGACACCGAGCGCAAAGGGATCGCCATCATTCACCAGGAGCTGGCGCTGGTGAAGCATCTGACCGTGCTGGAAAATATCTTCCTCGGTGCCGAGGTAACCCGCCACGGCGTCCTGGATTACGACACCATGACCTTGCGCTGCGAGAAGCTGCTGGCGCAGGTCAGTCTGACGATCTCCCCCGACACCCGGGTGGGCGATTTAGGTCTGGGACAGCAGCAACTCGTGGAGATCGCCAAGGCCCTGAACAAACAGGTGCGTCTGCTGATCCTCGATGAACCAACAGCATCGCTGACGGAACAGGAAACCGCGGTATTGCTGGACATCATTCGTGACCTGCAAAACCACGGGATTGCCTGCATTTATATCTCCCACAAGCTCAACGAAGTGAAAGCGATTTCGGACACGGTATGCGTAATTCGCGACGGGCAGCATATCGGCACCCGGGAAGCGCAGGGGATGAGCGAGGACGACATTATTACCATGATGGTGGGCCGTGAGCTGACCGCGCTCTACCCGAACGAACCCCACACCCTGGGGGAAGAGGTGCTGCGCGTGGAGCATCTTACCGCCTGGCATCCGGTGAATCGCCATATTAAACGGGTCAATGATGTCTCTTTCTCGCTGCATCGCGGTGAGATCCTGGGGGTGGCCGGGCTGGTTGGCGCCGGGCGCACCGAGGCTGTGCAGTGTCTGTTCGGCGTCTGGCCTGGCCGCTGGGAGGGCAGCATCTTTATTGATGGGCAGCAGGTAGAGATCAAAAACTGTCAGCAGGCCATCGCCCAGGGTATCGCGATGGTGCCGGAAGATCGCAAAAAAGATGGCATCGTACCGGTGATGGCGGTGGGCAAAAACATCACCCTTGCCGCATTAGATCAGTTCAGCGGCACGCTGAGCAGTCTGGATGATGCCGCGGAACAGCACTGCATTCTTCACTCTTTACAGCAGCTGAAAGTCAAAACTTCCTCCCCGGAGCTGGCGATTGGCCGCCTGAGCGGGGGCAATCAGCAGAAGGCGATCCTCGCCCGCTGCCTGTTGCTCAACCCGCGCATTCTGATCCTCGATGAACCGACCCGCGGGATTGATATCGGTGCGAAATACGAAATCTACAAGCTGATCAACCAGCTGGTCCAGCAGGGTATCGCCGTGATTGTGATCTCCTCGGAGCTTCCCGAAGTGCTGGGTCTGAGTGACCGGGTACTGGTGATGCACGAAGGAAAACTGAAAGCCAACCTGATAAACCAGAACCTGACGCAGGAACAGGTGATGGAAGCCGCACTAAGGAGCGAACGCCATGTCGAAAAGCAACCCCTCTGAGTTAAAAGTCACGGCACCCGCACCGGGTCTGTTTTCCGGGCTAAAAGCGCTCAATCTGCAGGTGTTTGTCATGATTGCCGCTATCGTGGCGATCATGCTGTTCTTCACCTGGATGACCGACGGCTCCTATCTCAGCGCGCGTAACGTCTCCAACCTGCTGCGCCAGACCGCCATTACCGGCATTCTGGCGGTGGGGATGGTGTTTGTGATTATCTCCGCGGAAATCGACCTCTCCGTGGGCTCAATGATGGGCCTGCTGGGGGGCGTGGCGGCGATTTTCGACGTCTGGCTGGGCTGGCCGCTGCCGCTCACCGTGGTCGTCACCTTGTTACTCGGTCTACTGCTCGGCACCTGGAACGGCTGGTGGGTGGCCTACCGCAAAGTACCGTCGTTTATCGTCACGCTGGCGGGAATGCTGGCCTTCCGCGGCATTCTGATTGGTATCACCAACGGCACCACCGTCTCCCCCACCAGCGCCTCCATGTCGCAGATTGGGCAGAGCTATCTCTCCGGCGGAGTCGGTTTTACCCTCGGCGCGATTGGCCTGATGGCGTTTGTCGCCTGGCAATGGCGCGGCAGAATGCGCCGGCAGGCGTTAGGGTTAGCCACAACGCCTTCCACCTCTGTCGTTGGGCGTCAGGCGCTGACGGCGGTGGTCGTGCTGGGGGCAATCTGGCTGCTGAACGACTATCGTGGCGTGCCAACGCCGGTGCTGATACTGGTTCTGTTATTACTGGCAGGCATGTTTATGGCGACCCGCACCGCCTTTGGCCGGCGTATTTATGCCATCGGCGGCAACCTTGAAGCCGCACGTCTGTCAGGTATTAATGTTGAACGCACCAAACTTGCCGTCTTTGCCATTAATGGCCTGATGGTTGCCGTAGCGGGCCTGATCTTAAGCTCGCGTCTGGGTGCGGGCTCGCCGTCTGCCGGGAATATTGCCGAACTCGATGCCATCGCCGCCTGTGTCATCGGCGGAACCAGTCTTGCCGGAGGTGTCGGTAGCGTCGCAGGGGCAGTTATGGGGGCATTTATTATGGCGTCGCTGGATAACGGAATGAGTATGATGGACGTCCCGACATTCTGGCAGTATATCGTCAAGGGTGCCATTTTGTTGCTGGCGGTATGGATGGATTCCGCTACCAAACGGCGCGCCTGAGGATGCCTTTTCATCTGTCACTGATACTGGAAAAATAGCGCCATGTTTGAGAAGCGTCACCGCATTACGTTGTTATTCAATGCCAACAAAGCTTATGACCGTCAGGTCGTCGAGGGCGTTGGGGAATATTTGCAGGCGTCGCAATCCGAGTGGGATATTTTCATCGAAGAAGATTTCCGCACGCGAATCGAAAATATCAAAGACTGGCTGGGCGACGGCGTCATCGCGGATTTTGACGACGCCGTTATCCAGCAACTGCTGGTCGATGTCGACGTCCCCATCGTCGGCGTCGGCGGCTCTTACCACCAGCCGGAACACTACCCTGCCGTTCACTATATCGCCACCGACAACCACGCCCTGGTAGAGAGCGCGTTTCTACATCTCAAAGAAAAAGGGGTTCACCGCTTCGCCTTTTATGGTTTGCCCACCTCCAGCGGAAAACGCTGGGCGGCGGAACGGGAATATGCTTTCTGTCAGCTGGTCGCAAAGGAGAAGTATCGCGGCGTGGTTTATCAGGGGCTGGAAACGGCCCCGGAAAACTGGCAGCACGCGCAGAACCGTCTCGCCGACTGGCTGCAAACCCTGCCGCCGCAGACCGGCATTATCGCCGTGACCGATGCCCGCGCCCGGCACGTGCTGCAGGTGTGCGAACATCTGCATATTCCGGTGCCGGAGAAGCTGTGCGTCATCGGGATCGATAATGAAGAGCTCACCCGCTACCTGTCACGCGTGGCGCTGTCGTCCGTGGCGCAGGGAACACGTCAGATGGGCTATCAGGCGGCCAAGCTGCTGCACCGGCTGCTGGATAACGAAAATCTTCCCCTGCAACGTCTGCTGGTGCCACCGGTTCGTGTGGTGGAGCGACGCTCAACGGATTACCGCTCGCTGAACGACCCTGCCGTCATTCAGGCCATGCACTACATTCGTAACCACGCCTGCAAAGGCATCAAAGTGGATCAGGTGCTGGATGCGGTAGGGATTTCGCGTTCAAATCTGGAGAAGCGCTTTAAAGAAGAGGTGGGCGAGACGATCCATGCGGTTATCCATGCAGAGAAACTGGAGAAAGCCCGCAGCCTGCTGATTTCGACCTCGCTCTCCATTAATGAGATTTCCCAGATGTGCGGTTATCCGTCGTTGCAGTATTTCTATTCGGTCTTTAAAAAAGAGTATGACACCACGCCGAAAGAGTATCGCGATCGCTACAGTGAAGTACTGATATAAATAAAAAAGGCCTTCCGGATGGAAGGCCTTTTTTTAAGATTACATATGAGCGGCAATTAAGCGCTGGTTATCCTGGTACATCGCAAACAGATAGTTGTTATAGCGTTGGCCCTGGGTTGAGTAACCTTTCAGCTTGTGGATCATCGTGCTCGCCGTCACTTCCTGATCTGCTTTACGCAGCTGCGCACGCGACTTACGGAAGGATTTATAGGCCGGATGCGTGTTCAGGTTAACAACATACGCATTCACGGAATCTTTTACCGATTCAAACTGCGAGTAACCTTTCACTTTGCCCGGCGCATTGTTACAACGACCTTTCGCACATTTCATGCCAAACAGGTTGTTATTGCTACGAGCCAGCTTAGAGGTACCCCAGCCACTTTCGGCTGCTGCCATCGTTGCGACCATGCTGCCTGGGATGATATCCACACGCTCAAGCAAGGTGTTCCACGGTACACGACGTGTGTTCCCGTTCCAGCTCACTTTATAGTTTTTGGCTATCTCTTTCAGGCGCGCACGCTCGGACGGCGACCAGCGGCTGTCGTACTGCTTGGAAATAAGCCAGTTACGATCCGCCGTAATCGCGGCATTTTGACTTGTAATGTAAGGCATTACCGTCCGGAGAAACGCTTTTTTCCTTGGTGTTCCGGAAGGGTATTTTCGCAAATCAGGAAGTGAACTACTCTTTGCACTATTGCGAGAATACTCTTGTTTACTGCTAACCTTACTACTTGCTGTCGTCTTTATGACGTGGGCTTTCTTACTCGTTGTATCCGTGTGCGTCTTTGCAAGCACCCCACCAGAAAATGCCGTGGTGAGTAACATGAGTATCGCAGCCCCATATCGTCGAATGGGAGTCGATATCATTAGGTCTCCTGGTCGGATAGAAACATTCCAACACCTTATTTTTTTCGAAAATTGAGAGGCGAATCTCAAATCCTAGCAAAAATAGACGAGAAGAGCACCATTAGAAATAGTCCAAATCCGAAACCCTGTCACCTGGAATCTGCGCGTTTCAGCATCATTCTCGCGAAAACGTGCTCAATATCGCAGTTAAATAGCGTACTTAGCGTGAGATCACTCACCCTCGTTGCTCCTCCCTGCGCGATAGCGCCAGGGGATGAGTTTGCCCACTAGAATAGATGGCAAACTGAGCAAAATGCTGTGACAGGAAAATGGTATGAAACGTTCTGCTCTCGCTCTTCTGTTCTTGCCTGCACTGGCCAGCGCCGACTGGTCCGCCCCCGGCTTTCCAGCCTTTACCGCTGAAGGATCGGGGGTCTTCACGGCACAGGCAAAGCTGACGAAGGGTACCCGCCCGCTAACGTTGAGTTTTGACAAGGCGTGCTGGCAACCCACTAACGCCATAAAACTCAACGAGATGATGTCACTGAAGCCGTGCGAGGGCGATCCGGCGCAGTGGCGCATCTTCCGCGACGGGGATTATCAGGCACGAATTGATACCCGCTCCGGCACGCCAACGCTGATGTTGACCGTTGCCAGCGCCAGCGAACAGGCGGTGGCATCGGTAGTGCGCCAGTGCCCCAAATGGGACGGCAAACCGTTGACGCTCGATGTCAGCAATACCTTCCCGGAAGGAAGCGTGGTGCGTGATTTTTACAGCAAACAGACCGCGACGGTGCAGCAGGGTAAAATTACCCTGCAACCCGCACCGGGGAGTAACGGCCTGCTGTTACTGGAGCGGGCAGAAACGGACAAGCCCGCCCCGTTCAGCTGGCAAAACGCCACCGTCTATTTTGTTCTCACCGACCGGTTTGAAAATGGCGATCCGGGCAACGACAACAGCTACGGGCGCCATAAAGATGGCATGCAGGAGATCGGCACCTTCCACGGCGGCGACCTGAAAGGACTCACCAGCAAACTGGATTATCTGCAACAGCTTGGCGTTAACGCCCTGTGGATCAGCTCCCCGCTGGAGCAGATCCACGGCTGGGTCGGGGGCGGAACGAAAGGCGATTTCCCCCATTACGCCTATCACGGCTATTACACCCAGGACTGGACCCGGCTCGATGCCAACATGGGTACGGAGGATGATTTACGTCAGCTGGTAGATGAAGCTCACCGCCGGGGGATCCGCATCCTGTTTGACGTGGTGATGAACCACACCGGTTACGCGACGCTGGCGGACATGCAGGCGTACCAGTTCGGATCGCTCTATCTGCAGGGCGAAGAGCTGAAGAAAACCCTGGGCGAACGCTGGACTGACTGGAAACCGGGGGCCGGCCAGAGCTGGCACAGCTTTAATGACTACATCAACTTCAGCGATAAAGCGGGCTGGGAAAACTGGTGGGGCAAGAAGTGGGTACGCACCGATATCGGCGATTATGACAACCCCGGCTTCGACGATCTGACCATGTCGCTGGCCTTCCTGCCGGACCTGAAGACGGAATCGACCACCCCATCAGGCTTACCGAATTTCTATCGCCACAAGCCCGACACCCGGGCGAAGGCCATTGACGGTTACACGCCCCGGGATTACCTCACCCACTGGCTGAGTCAGTGGGTGCGTGAATACGGTATCGACGGTTTCCGCGTTGATACCGCCAAGCATGTTGAGCTGGCGGGCTGGCAGCAGCTGAAAGACCAGGCCAGCGATGCCCTTAAAGCATGGAAAGCGGCCAACCCGGAGAAAAAACTCGACGATGCCCCGTTCTGGATGACCGGTGAATCCTGGGGGCACGGGGTAATGCAGAGCGATTACTACCGTCACGGCTTCGATGCGATGATCAATTTTGATTACCAGGAGCAGGCGGCCAAAGCGGTAGATTGCCTGGCGGACATTGACCTGACCTGGCAGCAGATGGCGGAAAAGCTGCAGAGCTTTAACGTCCTGAGCTATCTCTCCTCTCACGATACCCGTCTGTTCCGCGAGGGTGACCAGCGTGCGGCAGAGCTGCTGTTGCTGGCGCCGGGCAGCGTACAGATCTTTTATGGCGATGAATCTGCAAGACCGTTCGGCCCGACGGGCTCCGATCCCTTACAGGGCACGCGATCGGACATGAACTGGCAGGATATCAACGGCTCGCAGGCTGCAACCGTCGCCCACTGGCAGCGGCTCGGGCAGTTCCGCGCCCGCCATCCGGCGATCGGTGAAGGCAGACAAACCACGCTGACGATGCCTCAGGGCTACGGCTTTGTCCGCGAGCATCAGGGCGACAAGGTGATGGTGGTGTGGGCGGGTAATCGCTGATCGGCTGGGGCAAAATCCCTCTCCTACGGGAGAGGGGTGCAGGATAAGTTGCTACCTGATAGCAAACTAACAACATAAAGTCACACATCTTCGTTTCGACGCTGATTTGCACCTGCGCAGTTGTAGCGTTATGGTGAGCCACACTTAGAACACGCTCGACAGATCACCTGCTATGACTTTTTCACTTTTCGGCGACAAATTCACCCGCCATTCAGGCATTACCCGCCTGATGGAGGATCTCAACGACGGGCTGCGCACACCGGGCGCCATCATGCTCGGCGGCGGTAACCCGGCACAAATCCCTGAGATGAACGCCTATTTTCAGACGCTCCTCGCGGACATGCTGGAAAATGGCAAAGCCAGAGATGCGCTGTGCAATTACGACGGCCCACAGGGCAAAACCGAGCTGCTTGCTGCCCTGGCTGAGATGCTGCGCGACACCCTCGGCTGGGAGATTGATCCACAGAACATTGCTCTGACAAATGGCAGCCAGAGCGCGTTTTTCTACTTATTTAACCTCTTCGCGGGACGACGTGCCGACGGCACCACCAAAAAGGTGCTCTTCCCGCTGACGCCGGAGTACATCGGTTATGCCGACTCCGGCCTTGAGGACGATCTTTTCGTCGCTGCGCGCCCGAACATCGAGCTACTGCCGGAAGGCCAGTTCAAATATCACGTCGATTTTGAGCATCTGCATATTGGCGAAGAGACCGGGATGATCTGCGTCTCGCGCCCCACCAACCCGACCGGCAACGTCATCACCGATGAAGAGCTGATTAAGCTGGATGCGCTGGCGAACCAGCATGATATTCCGCTGGTGATCGATAACGCCTACGGGGTCCCCTTCCCGGGCATTATCTTCAGCGAAGCGCGTCCGCTGTGGAACCCGAACATTGTGCTGTGCATGAGCCTCTCCAAGCTGGGTCTGCCGGGCAGCCGCTGCGGGATTATCATCGCCAATGAGAAAATTATCACCGCCATTACCAACATGAACGGCATCATCAGCCTCTCCCCTGGCGGGATCGGCCCGGCAATGATGTGCGAGATGATTAAGCGCAACGATCTGCTGCGCCTGTCCAACGAGGTGATTAAGCCCTTCTACTATCAGCGCGTCCAGGAGACCATTGCGACTATCCGCCGCTATCTCCCGGAAGAGCGCTGTCTGATCCACAAACCCGAAGGGGCAATTTTCCTCTGGCTGTGGTTTAAGGATCTGCCGATCACCACCGAACTGCTCTATCAGCGTCTGAAAAAGCGCGGTGTATTGATGGTGCCGGGGGATTATTTCTTCCCGGGGCTGGACAAGCCATGGCCGCATACCCACCAGTGCATGCGCATGAACTATGTCCCGGACCCAGAAAAAATCGAAGCGGGCGTGAAGATCCTCGCCGAGGAGATCGACCTCGCCTGGCGGGAAAACGGTCAGTAATGATTTATGCCAGATAACGCAGCCGTTCGGCACGTAATCTGGCAGGATCGACGCAACTTAACGCGCGGGTTGGACAGGCCTCCACGCAGGCGGGTCCACCTTCGCGGTGCGCGCAACGGTCGCACTTCAGCGCCTGCACCGCTTCTGCCTCTCCCGTCACCTGCATCGCCCCGAACGGGCAGGCAATCATGCAGCTTTTACAGCCGATACAGCGCTGTTGCTCTACCCGCCATACCCCCTGCTCACGCTGGATCGCCTGCGTCGGGCAGACGTTGGCGCAGGGGGCATCTTCACACTGGTGGCAGGTGACCGCCGTAGTGAACGTTCCGCCTTTCACCACCCGGATGCGGGAGGTAAAGGTCTTTGCCGTCACAGCGGCACAATTCTGGTTCTCCTGGTGCGATACCACGCAGGCCACTTCGCAGGTGCGACAGCCAATACATTTCGCCGGGTCCGCAACAATAAACGGGTTCATCGCCTGCTCCATCCTTGTTGAAAAAGTCAGGTTGCCAGAGTGTTCAGGGCACGCGCTTTGATCAGACGGGGCAAAAAGTCACTTTTGTGCGTCCTGCCGCGAATACTGGCCATTTGCCACAGCGCTCAGGCGGAATTGATGTGCTCCTTGCAGTAGCGGCGCTTCCAGACGCCGGGCGTTAACCCGGTATGCTTACGAAAAATTTGCCGGAAATATCCGGTGTCGTTAAACCCGCAGCGCACCGCCACCTCCTTGAGCGACACGGCATCATTAAGCAGTAACTTCTCCGCGGCCCTGACGCGCTGACGGTGGATAGCCTCGGTGAGCGTCAGATGAAAGACCCGACGAAACACCCGCCCCAGATAATCGGCGTTGCAGTGCAGCTCCCGGGCAAGCTGCGACGTGGAGAGCGGCCGGTGAAACTGCGTGCTGATCAGCTGCCGCGCCTTCCACGCCAGGCTGACGCCCGCTTCGTCCGGGGCGAGCTCCTGCCCGGGCATGACTGAGAGCTGTTGCAGGATCAGCAGCAGAATAAATTCCAGCGCCGGGCTGCGCTGGAGCTTCTCCTGTTCGGTCAGAAATTGCCGGAACAGGGCAATCATCGCCTGCGGATCGCCGGTTTTGCCGTGCTGCTGCACCGACAGCAGCGTGCTCAGGGATGACGGCGCGGCCTGCTCGTGAACTTCAAAATGCAGCCAGTAAAAGCGTAAATCGGCAGGAAAATCTTCAATCCCCTTGTGTCGGCGGTGGGGCCACAGGAGCAGACTTTCTCCAGCATGGACCTCAAACAGCGTCGTATCCTCCTGGATCGTTAATGTCCCCTTTTCCACAAAGATGACCTCCCAGGAGTCGAGCCTGCGCGCCGGATGTCGCCCGACGCCCCGGGAGATAAAATAGCCGCCATTCTGCACCCTGATCGGAAGCGCTATGGATAATTCGAGCATGGTTATTCAATTTCTCGCTATTTATGAGCCAATGTTCTCTCTTTATCCCTGATTATTAACAGCTATTTGCCATTCGTCCCGATCAAAATCACATTTTACGCACAAGGTCGGAATCCTCACCTTTTTATACTTTTCCCTTCCCTTGTTGCCCCCAGGGAACAGTGCAAAATTAGTCAGGTACTCTGCAAAACAACATAAAAAATTCAATAACCCGAGGAGTTACCTCATGACTTCTACCCCGATTACACAGACAGAGATCGCCCAGCAGGCCATCCACGATCGCCTGACGGTGCGAGAAAAAATAGGCTACGGCCTGGGTGATGCTGGCGGCACGGTGATCACCTGTTTGATCATGAACTTTCTCACTTTTTTCTATACCGATGTCTTTGGTTTAACCCCGGCGCTGGTCGGCACGCTGTTTATCGCCCTGCGCATCTTCGACGCGATATCCGACCCGGTGATGGGGATCATCGCCGACCGTACCCAGAGCCGCTGGGGACGCTTTCGCCCCTGGCAGCTGTGGGTCGCCCTGCCGATTGGCATTATCGGCGTGCTGACCTTCACCGTGCCGGACGCGGGCATGGGGATCAAAATCGCCTGGGCCTTCGGCACCTATCTGCTGCTCTCGGTGGGCTATACCGCCATCAATGTGCCCTATTGCGCGCTGATCAACACCATGACCACCCGCCACAGCGAAGTGCTCTCCTGCCAGTCATGGCGTTTTGTGCTGTGCGGCGTGGCCGGTTTTCTGGTCTCCGTTGGCCTGCCGTGGCTGGTTGAACTTCTCGGCCAGGGCAACGTGGCGCAGGGATATCAGTTCGGCGTGGGTGTGCTGTGCGCCATTGCGGTGGTGATGTTCCTGTGCTGCTTCTTCTGGGTTCGCGAGCGCGTACCGCTGGCGATGATGGGAAAATTTACCCTTAAGGAGCACCTCGCCGGTCTGCGTAACAACGACCAGCTGCTGCTGATGCTGGTGATGTCTTTCCTGCTGATTAACGTCTTCAACATTCGTGGCGGCGGCTACATGTATTTCATCACTTACGTGCTGGAAGGGAGCACCGCCTACACCTCGCTCTTCTTCACGATGGTGACCTTTGCCTCTATTCTGGGCGCGGTGATCGTTAACCTGCTGTCACGTCGCAGCGACACCGTCAAACTCTACTACTACACCAACCTGGTGCTGGCAGCCCTGGCGGTGGGGATGTGGTTCCTGCCCGGCGGCCCGGCTTACCAGACTCTGTGGCTGGTGGTCATTCTGGCGAACGGCGTGATCCTCGGCTTTACCCTGCCGCTGCACTTCGCACTGATGGCCTTTGCTGACGACTACGGCGAGTGGAAAACCCGCGTACGCTCCTCCGGCATGAACTTCGCCTTTAACCTCTTTTTCATCAAGCTGGCCTGGGCTTCCAGCGCCGGGATCATCAGCCTGGTGTTTATTTTCGTCGCCTACCAGCCGGGCGCAGGCAACCAGACGCCCGCCTCATTACAGGGCATTACCGCCATGGAGACCCTGCTGCCCGCCCTTTTCCATCTGCTGCTGGCGCTGGCGATCCGCAAGTGCCGACTCAATAACCCGATGATGACGCGCATTGCCACCGACCTGCGCCAGCGTCACGCTCACGCCTGAGGAGAACATGATGTCCATAATGGAACCCGACCTGCATAAACTGAAAATTAGCGACCCGTTTCTGGGTCAGTATCAACAGCTGGTGCGCGATGTGGTCATCCCCTACCAGTGGGATGCCCTGAACGATCGCATTGAGGAGGCGGAACCGAGCCATGCCATCAGCAACTTTCGCATCGCGGCGGGTCAGCAAAATGGTGAATTCTACGGGATGGTCTTTCAGGACAGCGACGTGGCGAAATGGCTGGAGGCGGTCGCCTGGTCGCTGTGCCAGAAGCCCGACGCGGAGCTGGAAAAAACCGCCGATGAGGTGATTGAGCTGGTAGCCGCCGCGCAGTGCGACGATGGCTATCTCAATACCTGGTTTACGGTAAAAGCGCCGGAGGAGCGCTGGACAAACCTGGCGGAGTGCCACGAGCTTTACTGCGCCGGGCATATGATTGAAGCGGGCGTAGCCTGGTTCCAGGGCACCGGCAAACGCCGTCTGCTGGAGGTGGTCTGTAAGCTGGCCGACCATATCGACAGCGTTTTTGGTCCGGGCGAGCAGCAGCTACACGGCTATCCCGGCCACCCGGAGATCGAGCTGGCGCTGATGCGCCTGTTTGATGTCACCCAGGAGCCGCGCTACCTGGCGCTGGCGAAATATTTCGTTGAAGCGCGTGGCACCCAGCCGCACTTCTACGACATCGAATATGAAAAGCGGGGCAAAACCTCGTACTGGAACACCTACGGCCCGGCGTGGATGGTACAGGATAAAGCCTACAGCCAGGCGCATCAGCCGCTGGCGGAACAGCAAACGGCGATTGGTCATGCGGTGCGTTTCGTCTATCTGATGACTGGCGTCGCGCACCTGGCCCGTTTAAGTCAGGATGAGAGTAAACGCCAGGACTGCCTGCGCCTGTGGAATAACATGGCCCAGCGCCAGCTCTATATCACCGGCGGGATTGGTTCCCAGAGCAGCGGCGAAGCCTTCAGCAGCGATTACGATCTGCCGAACGACACCGTCTATGCTGAAAGCTGCGCCTCCATCGGCCTGATGATGTTTGCCCGTCGCATGCTGGAAATGGAAGCCAACAGCCAGTACGCCGACGTTATGGAGCGGGCGCTGTACAACACCGTGCTTGGCGGCATGGCGCTGGACGGGAAACACTTCTTCTACGTCAACCCGCTGGAAGTGCATCCGAAGACGCTGAAATTTAACCATGTCTACGATCACGTGAAGCCGGTTCGCCAGCGCTGGTTCGGCTGCGCCTGCTGCCCGCCAAACATCGCCCGCGTTCTGGCCTCGATTGGTCACTACATCTATACCGTTCGCGACGATGCCCTGTTTATCAACCTCTACATCGGCAACAGCATGGCTTTCCCGGTGGGTGAGCAGGAGTTGCAGCTGCGGATCAGCGGCAACTACCCGTGGCAGGAGCAGGTCGTCATCGAAATCGCCTCCTCGGTGGACGTCGACTATACCCTGGCCTTACGTGCGCCGGACTGGTGCGACAATCCACAGCTCACGCTGAATGGCAAACCCATCACGGGTGAGATGCGTCAGGGCTATATCTACCTGACCCGCCGCTGGCAGGAAGGCGATAAGCTGGTGTTAACCCTGCCGATGCCGGTCCGCCGGGTTTACGGTAATCCGCAGGTGCGCCAGCAGGCCGGAAAAGTGGCTTTGCAGCGCGGGCCACTGGTCTACTGTCTTGAAGAGGCGGATAACGGCGCGGGGCTGCACAACCTTACCCTGCCAGCCGACAGCGAATTCAGACTCGTTGAAGGCAAAGGGATTTTTGCCCATAAGATGCTGATCCAGACGCAAGGGTATGCCCGCCACGCCGCGGACGCTGAACACCAACCGCTGTGGCAGTACGATCGTGCCCCCGCCACGCAACAGGCGCAGACGCTGACCTTTATTCCGTGGTTTAGCTGGGCTAACCGGGGCGAAGGGGAGATGCGGATCTGGGTGGATGAGGCGAACGCCGCACGCTAAAGCCGGAAAACAGAATCAGCCCTCATCTCAGAGGGCTGATTTTTACTACCTTAAAACGTCCAGGAGAGACCGGTCATCAGCGCGAAGCTGTCGTCACGGTCGATCATCGGGCTGTTTTTCACATCGTCAGGCAGCACGGTATAGACGGCGCTGGCATTCAGAGAGAGATTCTGTGTCAGCGGGTATTTAGCTGCCACACCCACATAAGGGGTCACGGTTTCGCCTGCGTTGTACTGCTTTAAACCGCTGCGACGGGACTCTTTCTGCGAGACGCCGTAGTAGTAATCGTTGAAGCTTTCATCGTAGTAAAAGACCCCCACCGATGGCGTCAGGGTCAGGCGCGCCATGCGGAACGGGCGGAAATAAGAGATTTCGCCCATCACGCCGCCGCTCTCATCCATCGCATCGGCGGCAATCGCCAACTTCAGGCTACCCCAGCTTTCATGGTGATAATAGGCGCCGCCCAGCATCGCGGAGGCTTTGCGCTCGTCCAGCTGCTTCATCGCAGAGTCGTCGTTATCGTCCGGATCAAAGTGCAGCGGCATCCAGGAGGCGGTCAGGCTGAGTTCGTTTTTGGCATCTTTCCAGACAATCCAGCCGCCGGTAGCCTGACGCACGTAAAAATGTTCCCCTTCGTAGTGCATTAATGGAACAGCGAAAACATTCTCGTTATAACCTTTATACGGTGACTCATTAAAAACGGCGCCCGCGCCAACTGAAAATTCATCCGCCATTGCGGGAGCAGCCGCAAATAAAACCGTGGCGATGAGTAAACTCTTTTTAAACGTCATTGTTTGTAATCCATTAAATTTCCTGCGACCCGGCGCATAATAATGGTTACAAAAATCGCAATGCAATTTTGATATTTGTATAATATTATATATAAATTCATATAGATGAGCATCAGGCAATGCACAAGCTGCAAATCAAACCGCGCGAATTAAAAATTATTTCCGTCATTGCCGCCACTCACAGCATTGGAGATGCTGCCGCGTTGTTGGGTATGGCCCAGGCCAACGTCAGTAAATATCTCTCGGATTTCGAAACTCGCGTCGGGCTGAAGATTTTCGAGCGCACCACCCGTCACCTGGCGCTGACCCAGTTTGGCCAGTCGCTGCTGCCCTTTATCAACGCTTCGCTGGAAAAGAACGAACAACTGGTTAATTTTATTGCAGATTATAAGCATGAAAAACGCGGTAAAGTGACTATTTACGGGCCAACGGGTATCATTACCTGGCTGGCCCGCCATGTGATTCATGAGATCGACAATATTGGCGATATTCGCATTAGCCTGAAAACCTATAACCTGAATGGCAGCGAGTTTCTCGAAGGCGTCGTGTTCCCCGACGATTGTGATATTTTAATTACCTATGCCCAACCCAAAGATGAAAGTCTGGTCGCCACGACCTTAACCACATATTCGGTTACCGCTTTCGCCACCCCGGAATATATTAAAAAGCATCCTATTAGTTATCCTGAGGATTTAATTAACCACTCCTGCATTCTTATTGATTCAATGGTTATCGACGATGCCAACATCTGGCGTTTCCGCGCGAATCACAGCAATCAGATACATGACTATAAAGTCACCGGGAACTATATTTGCGACAACACCCAGACGGCGCTGGAGCTGGCGCGCAATCATCTGGGGATCGTTTTTGCGCCCAAACAGAGCCTGCAGAAAGAGATCGAACAGGGTGTTCTGGTGCCCTGCTTCGCGCATCAGGAGGAGTGGTGGCTGGATCTGGTGGCTATCTTCCGTAAACGTGACTATCAACCGTGGCGGGTGCAGTATGTACTCGACGGCGTGCTGAATACCCTGCGTAAGCAGATAGCGCAGGCCACCCAGCGGCGACCTGCGCTGAAGGGTCAGAACAGCCCGAGCGGCTTGTCGGAGTAGCTCACCAGTAGGCACTTGGTCTGCTGGTAATGTTCCAGCATCATCTTGTGCGTTTCGCGGCCAATACCTGACTGTTTATATCCGCCAAACGCGGCATGGGCCGGGTAAGCGTGATAGCAGTTGGTCCATACGCGTCCGGCCTGGATCCCGCGTCCCATCTGATAGGCCAGATTGCCGTTGCGGCTCCAGACGCCTGCGCCCAGGCCATACTGTGTATCGTTGGCCAGCTCCAGCGCCTCCTCCATGGTTTTGAAGGTGGTCACCGCCAGCACCGGGCCAAAGATCTCCTCCTGGAAGACGCGCATGTTATTTTTACCGGACAGGATGGTCGGCTCCAGGTAGTAACCCTCTTTCAGCTCCCCGTCCAGCATCTTGCGCCGCCCGCCGGTTAAGATGTCCGCCCCCTCTTTCTTCCCGATATCAATGTAGTTGAGGATCGTCTCCAGCTGTCCGTGCGAGACCTGGGCCCCCATCTGGGTACCGTTGTCCAGCGGGTTACCGCTGCGGATCGACTCCACGCGGCGGATGGCGCGCTCCATAAAGCGTTCGTAAATGGACTCCTGCACCAGCGCCCGGCTTGGACAGGTACAGACTTCACCCTGGTTGAAGGCAAAAAGCGCAAATCCTTCCAGCGCCTTGTCAAAGAAGGCATCCTCTTCATCCATCACATCGGCGAAGAAGATGTTCGGGGATTTTCCGCCCAGCTCCAGCGTGACCGGGATGATGTTCTGGGTGGCGTACTGCATGATCTGCTGGCCCACTTCGGTGGAGCCGGTAAAGGCCACCTTGGCGATCCGTTTGGAGGTCGCCAGATATTCACCAATCTCCCCGCCCGCGCCGTTGACCACGTTCACGACACCCGGCGGGAGCAGGTCGCCCACCACTTCCATCAGCAGCAGGATCGACAGCGGGGTTAAGCGCGCCGGTTTCAGTACCACACAGTTGCCTGCCGCCAGCGCGGGCGCCATTTTCCAGGCGGCCATCAACAGCGGGAAGTTCCACGGAATGATCTGTCCGACCACACCCAGCGGCTCATGGAAGTGATAGGCCACGGTATCTTTGTCCACCTCGCTGATCCCCCCTTCCTGCGCACGAATACAGGAGGCGAAGTAGCGGAAATGGTCGATAGCCAGCGGCACGTCGGCGGCCATGGTTTCGCGGATCGGTTTACCGTTGTCCCAGGTTTCCGCCGTGGCTAAAAGCTCCAGATTCTGCTCCATACGATCGGCGATTTTGAACAGGATCGCCGCGCGATCCTGTACCGAGGTGTGCGCCCACTTCTCTTTCGCTTTATGGGCGGCATCCAGCGCCAGGTCGATATCGCGTTTCCCGGAGCTGGCGATCTCGCACAGCGGCTGGCCGGTCACCGGGGTGAGGTTCTGATAATAGTCGCCGTCGGCCGGAGGAACCCAGTCGCCGCCGATAAAGTTGTCATAACGGGCTTTAAGTTTGAGAGGAAAACCATATTCGCCAGGCAGGATACGTGCTGATGGAGGGTTATTCGTCATGACTGTCTCCTTGTGTGTAGTGTCTTTCAAAGGTAGACCGCGGCGGTGAAAACATCGCCAGTCGTCGCCTGCTTTGCGAGCCCCTTCACGCATTACCTTACTTTACGTTTGGTTTTCGGCGCTGAGCCATACTTAAAGCGCACAACCCGGGCGGAGGTAAGGATAAATGCGGCTTTTTATCGGCTTTGACGTGGGCGGAACCCACATTAAACATGGCGTGATCGACGAGAACGGCAACGAAATCGCCACCGATCAGTTTGATACCCCAGAGGATGAAGAGAGCTTTAAGCAACAGTGGCGCGAGGTGGTCGAGGCTTACCAGAACGAACACGAGATCGCGGCTATCGGCGTGAGTTTTCCTGGCCACATCAATACCCATACCGGCGAAGCCGCAAAGGCGGGCGCGCTCGACTATCTGGACAACGTCAACCTGTATGCGCTTTTCTCAGAGCTGACGGACCTGCCGGTTATCGCCGAGAATGACGCCAACTGCGCTGCGCTGGGCGAACGCTGGCGCGGCGCGGGGCGTGAATATGAAAACTTTGTCTGCATTACGCTCGGTACCGGGATCGGCGGCGGCATTGTGGTGGAGGGCGATCTCTGGCGCGGCTCGCACCACCGCGCCGGGGAATTCGGGGTGATCCCGGTCGGCAAGAACGGCGAAGGGATGCATATCGTCGCCTCGGCCAAAGGGCTGATGGAGACCTGCCGCCGGGCGCTGGCCGTCTCCGAAGAGGAGATGCCGAAAGGCGAAGAGCTGTTCGAGCGTATGGAGAACGACCTGCATCTGCGCGAAGCCGTCGAAGAGTGGGCCCTGTTTCTGGCCCGCGGAGTCTACAGCGTCATCTCCATGTTTGATCCGCAGGTGGTGCTGATTGGCGGCGGCATCAGCGAGCAGGAGAAAATTTATAAGCTGCTCGACAGACACCTGCAGACCTTTGAAGAGTGGGAGGCGCTGCAGGTGCCCATCCTGCCCTGTCAGTTGGGTAACCAGGCGGGCAGGCTGGGAGCCGTATGGCTGGCAAAACAGAAACTTGCCAGAAGCGAGGCTTAAGGCTGCGGCGACTCGCCGGTAAAGAGCTGTGCGTCACGCAGGAGATGATCGTTACCGCGGCGGCGGGTAAAGCCAATGCGGTTGAAATACTCCAGGATCTGGATCGCCAGTTTACGCCCGACGTTCAGCCGATCGCGGAAATCCGCCGCGCAGGTGGAGCCGCGCTCGCTATCCAGCGCCCGGATCAGATTCGCAAAGGTGACGATGCGATCGTGGCGATAGTAACGGTCTTTGACGATCGCGGTGATCAGCCCCTGCTGCGCCGCATGCTTCAGCACCTGACGCATGGTCTGTTCGTCAGTGGCGGTTTCACGCGCCAGGTCGCGTACCCACCAGGGGTCGTCGCGGAACAGCGCCTGCGCTTTTTGCCAGACGGCCTGCTGCTCCGGGGTAAAGCCCGCTTTATGATCCGGCAGATGCAGCCAGCCGTGGTAGCTGTGTAGCTCCCCGCTCTCGCGCATCCGCTCGATCAGCAGCAGCACCAGGGCTTCATCCTCCATCGGCAGCGCCATGCGACGCAGGCGCTCGCGCCCGGGGCCAGGTTCATCCTGATGCTGCTGATGATAGATTGCCAGCACATCGAGAATTTTACGCTGCCAGCGTGCGGCAACCGGGGTGTTTAACAGACTGTTTCCGGCCTGGATGAACGTCGGCTGCTGCGTCAGCTGACGCAGTCCTTCTCCGCTGAGCTGGCGTGCCCAGCCAAAGTCATCCAGATTCACCGCCCCACGCTCCAGGTGCGCCAGCAGGGCGCTGCGGTCATCCGTCGCCGTCTCAAGCGTCGCCAGCCAGTTCAGGTACTCCGGCTTACGCTTTCCGCGACGCGGGGGATTAAGCGTCACGACCCGCGCCCCGGCCAGGGTGACGCGGGCAGAAATATCGCGCAGCACCAGCCGATCGTTGCCGGCCAGCCACAGAGGGGTGTCAAAGACCAGCTCCGCCAGCGCCCCCTCCAGCAGCGAGACACGTCCCGTCACGTGGCTGGCGGCATGGTGAATATGCAGCGGCTGCCACTGCGCGAGCGGTACATCGCTCTGCAGGGAGACAATCACCCGCGTGGCCGGCTCCGGCGGCGCTTCGGCCAGCAGCCAGTCGCCGCGGTTCAGCTCAGCTTTTTCCGTATCACCCACCAGATTCAGGGCAATACGCTGTCCGGCGTGCGCCTGTTCGACAGGCTGATTCTGCGCGTGCAACCCGCGAATACGTACCGGCTTGTTGACTCCGGTCAGCCACAGGCTGTCACCCACGCGCACCTCGCCAGACAGCGCCGTGCCGGTCACCACCAGCCCCGCCCCTTTCACGGTAAAGGCGCGGTCGATAGCCAGCCGAAAACGGTGATGGTCAGCATGGGCGCGCTCAGGGAGCTGTTGCAGATGATCGCGCAGGGCATCGATTCCCCGCCCTTCGGTGGCGACGGTGACAAACAGCGTGGCATCCGCGAAGCCATAATCGCGCAGGGTCGCCAGCACCTCCTCGCGCACCGCCTCCACCCGCTCCTCATCGACGCGATCGGCTTTGGTCAGCGCCACCGTCAGCTGCGGGTTGCCGGTCAGACTGAGGATCTGCAGATGCTCGCGCGTCTGCGCCATCACCCCGTCATCACAGGCCACCACCAGCAGGGCGTGATCGATACCGCCCACCCCCGCCAGCATGTTGGATAAAAACTTTTCGTGCCCCGGCACGTCAATAAACCCCAGCACCCGGCCATCCGGCTGCGGCCAGTAGGCATAACCCAGATCGATGGTCATACCGCGCTTTTTCTCTTCCGGCAGTCGGTCGGCGTTGACGCCGGTGATCGCCTGCAACAACGTCGTTTTGCCATGGTCAACATGACCGGCAGTGGCAATAATCATTTCAACAACATCTCCAGAAACAGTGCTTCATCTTCCAGGCAACGTAAATCCAGCCACAGGCGCCCGTCCTTGATCCGTCCGAGCACCGGCACGGGCAGCGAGCGCCAGCGCAATGCCAGCGCGTCCAGCTGGCCGCCGCGCCCGTCACGCGGGGTAAAGGTCAGTGCCGCGCCGGGCAGACGATCCACCGGCAGCGACCCGCTGCCCGGCTGCGACAGGCAATCTTCCACCCGCACCTCGAAGTCAGGGTAGTGTGCAGCAATGTCTGTCAGCAGCCGCTCCCCCTGACGGTGAATGGAGGCGGCATCGCGGCTCAACAGGCGCAGCGTCGGCAGCCGTTCGGCCAGCGTCTCCGGATGAAGATAGAGGCGCAAGGTCGCCTCCAGCGCGGCGAGGGTCATTTTATCCGCCCGCAGGGCGCGTTTCAGTGGATGCTGTTGCAATCTGGCAATCAGCTCGCGCTTACCGACAATAATCCCCGCCTGCGGACCGCCTAACAGCTTATCCCCCGAGAAGCTCACCAGGCTGACACCGGCGGCAATCAGCGCCTGGGGCATCGGCTCTTTCGGCAGGCCATAGCGGCTGAGATCCACCAGCGAACCGCTGCCCAGATCGACGACCACCGGCACCTCTTTCTCCTGCCCGATGCGCACCAGCTCGGCTTCGTCGACGGCATGAGTAAAGCCTTCGATGTGGTAGTTACTGGTATGCACCTTCATCAACAGAGCGGTGTTTTCATTGATGGCTGCGGCGTAATCCCGGTCGTGGGTACGGTTGGTGGTGCCCACCTCGCGAAGCTGGCACCCGGCCTGGGTCATCACATCCGGGATGCGAAACGCGCCGCCAATCTCCACCAGCTCACCGCGGGAGACCACCACCTCTTTGCCGCTTGCCGTCGCGGCCAGCATCAGCAGCACCGCCGCAGCGTTGTTATTCACAATGCAGGCATCTTCCGCCCCGGTGAGCTGGCACAGCAGCGCCGCCAGCGCGCGGTCGCGGTGGCCGCGTCCGGCACCGTCGAGATCGTACTCCAGGGTCACTGGCACCTGCATCGCCTGGGTGACCGCGGCAACCGCCTCCTCTGCCAGCAGCGCGCGCCCCAGATTGGTATGCAGCACGGTGCCCGTCAGGTTGATGACCGGGCGCAGGCCCGTGGCGTCATCCTGCGCCAGCCGCTTTTCGGTCTCCTGGGCCCAGTCGTCGCACCACGCTGGCAGGCGGTTGTCGGCGCGGATCCCGGCGCGGGCTTCGTCCTGTAACAGACGCAAGGTCTCCACCGTTCGGCTGTGACCAAACCGGGCAATAATGGCAGTAAGACGGGCATCGCGAAGCAGACGATCGGTCGCGGGGAGTTGGCTGTAGAGAGCGTGCTGAGTAGTCATGAATATGCCTGACAGTTAGGTATTTTCCCCCCTCCCGACGGGAGAGGGAGTCAATGTCAGGAGCGATTGTACCGCGTCCGGCAAGGAAGTGTTATCGACGACATCAAGCCTTTGGCGGTTCGGTACGGGCGAAACTTTCACGCTGGAAGAGGGTTTCCGCCAGCTTAACCAGCAGCGGACGATCGACGCACCAGCCCGGTGAAACCCGGCGGAAATTGAGGTAGCCGATGGCGCAGGCGATGGCGATGGTCGCCAGATTGACGCTGTCGGTGGCAATTTTCCCGTCGCGGATCAGCTGCTCACAATGATCGAGACTGCGAGCGATTTTCTCGCGCTGACGCAGCAGCTCGGTCTCGGATTGCTGCGCCGCCGGGCGGGCCTGTTCACGCACGGAGGCTAACGCCGCATCCATGATCCCATCCGCCAGCGCCTCGATTTGCCGGATAGCCAGCGCCGCTTTCGGTTCACGGGGGATCATCGCCGGGGCGATATCCAGCAGTTCGATATAGCTGGCAATGATGGGGGAATCGAACCAGTGTTCACCGTCATCGGTTACCAGCGCCGGGACTTTGCCCAGGGGATTGTACTGCGCGACACCGCTTTCAGCCTGATAGGGCTGTTCATTAACAAATTCAAAAGTGATGCCTTTCTCCAGCAGGAGAATGGAGATTTTACGTACAAAGGGACTGGTATAACTGCCGATGAGTTTCATTGCCTGCTCCTTATCCGCCAACAAAAGCATAAGTATGGCTCAGGCAAAGAAAAAAGGCAGGCGATGCATCGCGCATGCCTGCCTTTCAGGGGATTAATGGTCGAGATAGAGGTAGTGCATCCAGCTGGTCATACGCAACAGGACCTTACGCATCACGGAAACATGCGAGAAGTGATCGGAGTAAACCGCCACCTGGGCATAGATACCGTCAGGCAGAGCGTCCACGTCGGCGTTCGGCTCCAGTTCAATGGTGCCCAGCACGCCGTCGGTACCCGGCACTACCGTCAGGGACTGCAGCGAGCCCTGCGCCTGGTAAGAACCGCCCGGCACCACCGGCAGAATGCTGGTGAGCTTGCCAGAGAACACCTGGCCCGGCAGGGCGTTGAATACCACTTCAGCTTCATCGCCCGGTTTCAGACGCAGCAACGAGTTCTGGCGGAACTGCGCCACAATCTGCCGTTTCTGCTCAGGAATGAACACCATCACCGGACGCAGCGGCAGTGAAGCCGCATAGGTCCCCGGACGAATCAGCACCTGGGTGATGTAGCCGTTGCTCGGCGCCCGGATGATGGTCTGGTCCAGGTTGTAGGTGGCTTCGGCCAGCTGGGCGCGCAGAGAGGCGATTTGCGACTGTTCGCCGTTAGACATGCTTTCTAACTGGCTCTGGATCTGCACCTGTTCCGCCACCGACGCCTTCACCATGGCGTCCTGCGCCAGGTAGTTTTGCCGCGCGTTATCGATGTCGCTTTCAGAGAACGGATTCACCTTCGCCCGGCTGCCTTTCACATAACGCTGATAGTCTTTGAACAGACGGTCACGCTCGGCGGAGACGCGGGTGGTATTCGATTGTGCTTCCGTAAGCTGGGCTTTCAGAACATCAATATTGTGTGTCGCCGTCACCAGGTCGGCCTGGAGCCGATCGACGCGCGCTTTATACCTGCCCGGGTCGATTTTAAATAACACTTCGCCCTTTTTAATGAGCTGGTTATTTTTATCGGTCACTTCGGTTACTACCCCTGTAACCTGCGGCGTAATCGGAATTGAGATAACCGCTTTCTGCGCCGTAAACGTATAGGGGTGGTTATAGTTCATTAATAAAATAAGGCCGGCCACGATAAATACGCCGCCTAACGTTGCGGTCGCCAGCGTCCACTGGTTTACCGGGATACGGAATATTTTAAAGATGGCCCATGCAAACGCGACATAGGTCAATATGATCAACAGATCCATGATTATCGCTCCGGCGTATTCTTGTCAGCAACGGGCGGCACGGCGGCCAGTTTTTGTTCCAGCTCGGCTACGCGCTTCGCCAGCGCATCTACGTCGGGGCTACGGTCCGGGGGCTGAATGTGGTTCTGCATTCCCCAGCCGCGCTCTGGCTGGTAGAGCGTGGCCCAAATCCACAGAAATGGCCAGATGGCATGGAGCGTAAACAGGCTTATCCATCCCGCCGTATGGATCGCATCGGCATGAGGATGGTTGCGCTTTTTGGCCATATTATAAGGAATGTCATGGATAGCGATGATTCCATAGAAAAGAACCAGGAAAACAAAAATCAACACACCCAGCGCAAAATAGTTGAGAAACATATTTGCCTCGCTAAATAAATCAACAACTCATTTAAGTAATTAAATGGTAAGCAAGCATATTAATTCACTGGTAAGTACACGATCGTGATATTAATATTTCAGAGCCGGGGAGTATGGTTTTTCGTTATATCTCCATGCAAGTTTATAAGCGTGACAAAATATATCCTGAATAATAATAGACTTAAATTTACAATATGGATTACTTTAGCTTATAACTTTTTGCCACACCACATCACAGATATTTAATTTTGGCGATAAGTGTTGTTGACTTACATCCTGGCGCTGTTCGCCAAAGCAGAAGTTGTCTGCGATCACATCCAGAGAAATCCGCATAAAAATTTTTTGTGGTTTTGATCACACTCCAGAAACAAACTCGCGACTTCTAAATGTGATTTACTTCACATTTAAGGGGTTATATTGTCGCCTTCACGTCCATTGTATTTTTTTTACACATCAATTTTGTGATATTCATCACGCCATTCCTCACCACACCCCCCACATTTACGTGATTCAGATCACATAAATTTTGCCCATCTGGACAGTGAAACAATTAAGTGCCAGATTTCACGACATCAGAACAGTGCAGGCTACCTCTGCCACCGCATTCACAACAAACCTCGGGCCGAAGGCCTGCGTAAACAAAAAGAAGGGGTGTTTTATGTCATCCGATTTCAAGATCAAAGTTCAAAGCTTTGGTCGTTTCCTCAGCAACATGGTGATGCCAAATATCGGCGCGTTTATCGCGTGGGGTATCATCACCGCGTTATTTATTCCGACAGGGTGGTTGCCTAACGAAACGCTGGCAAAACTTGTAGGCCCAATGATCACCTATCTACTGCCGCTGCTCATCGGTTATACCGGTGGTCGTCTGGTTGGCGGTGACCGTGGCGGCGTGGTCGGTGCTATCACCACCATGGGTGTTATTGTCGGTGCGGATATGCCGATGTTCCTCGGCGCAATGATTGCCGGTCCACTGGGCGGCTGGGCAATTAAGAAATTTGACGTCTGGGTTGATGGCAAGATCAAATCCGGCTTCGAAATGCTGGTGAACAACTTCTCTGCCGGCATCATCGGTATGATCCTGGCGATTCTGGCGTTCCTCGGCATTGGCCCTGCAGTTGAAGTACTTTCCAAACTGCTGGCGGCGGGCGTTAACTTCATGGTTGCCCACGACATGCTGCCGCTGGCGTCCATCTTTGTTGAACCGGCGAAAATTCTGTTCCTTAACAACGCCATCAACCACGGTATCTTCTCACCGCTGGGTATTCAGCAGTCTCACGATCTCGGCAAGTCTATCTTCTTCCTGATTGAAGCGAACCCGGGTCCAGGTATGGGCATCCTGCTGGCGTACATCTTCTTCGGTCGCGGCAGTGCGAAACAGTCTGCGGGCGGTGCGGCAATCATCCACTTCCTGGGTGGTATCCACGAAATTTACTTCCCGTACGTGCTGATGAACCCACGTCTGATCCTCGCCGTTATCCTCGGCGGTATGACCGGTGTGTTCACCCTGAGCGTGCTGGGTGGCGGTCTGGTTTCTCCGGCCTCTCCGGGTTCTATCCTGGCAGTACTGGCGATGACCCCGAAAGGTGCTTACTTCGCTAACCTCGCGGCAATCTTTGCAGCTATGGCAGTCTCCTTCATCGTGGCGTCTATCCTGCTGAAAACCAGCAAGGTGAAAGAAGAGGACGATATCGAAGCGGCAACCCGTCGTATGCAGGACATGAAAGCCCAGTCTAAAGGCGCAACGCCGCTGGCTGCGGGCGATGTCTCTAACGACCTGAGCCATGTTCGTAAAATCATCGTTGCCTGCGACGCCGGTATGGGCTCCAGCGCCATGGGTGCAGGCGTACTGCGTAAGAAAGTGGCGGATGCCGGTCTGTCTCAGATCTCCGTCACCAACAGCGCCATTAACAGCCTGCCGCCGGATGTTGACCTGGTCATCACCCACCGCGACCTGACCGAGCGTGCGATGCGCCAGGTACCGCAGGCGCAGCACATTTCGCTGACCAACTTCCTCGACAGCGGCCTGTATACCAGCCTGACCGAACGCCTGGTAGCGGCACAGCGTCACGAAGAAAACGAAGTGAAAGTGCGTACCAGCCTGCAGGACAGCTTTGACGAGAGCAACAGCCACCTGTTCCGTCTGGGTGCAGAGAACATCTTCCTTGGCCGTACCGCGAGCAATAAAGAAGAAGCGATTCGCTTTGCCGGTGAGCAGCTGGTGAAAGGCGGCTACGTTCAGCCAGAATATGTTGAAGCGATGCTGGAACGTGAAAAACTGACCCCGACCTACCTGGGCGAATCCATTGCGGTACCGCACGGTACGGTTGAAGCGAAAGATCGCGTTCTGAAAACCGGCGTGGTGTTCTGTCAGTACCCGGCAGGCGTGCGCTTCGGTGAAGAAGAAGATGACATCGCCCGTCTGGTAATTGGTATCGCGGCCCGTAACAACGAGCACATTCAGGTGATTACCAGCCTGACCAATGCCCTGGACGATGAGAGTGTTATCGAACGTCTGGCTAACACCACCAGCGTAGAAGAAGTTCTGGCGCTGCTGAACAAGTAAGTTAAGCAAACCTCCCTCTCCCCGTTGGGGAGAGGGCTAGGGTGAGGGGAAATTCGCGTGGTTCCTCACCCCAGCCCTCTCGGGTAAAAACATTGATGAAGGTTAATACTATGAAAGCATTACATTTTGGCGCAGGTAACATCGGTCGTGGCTTTATCGGTAAACTGCTGGCAGACGCGGGCATTACGCTGACATTCGCCGATGTCAACCAGACGGTACTTGATGCCCTGAATGCACGTCATAGCTATCAGGTGCATGTGGTTGGCGAAAACGAGCAGGTTGAAACCGTGACCGGCGTCAACGCGGTCAGCAGCATTGGCGACGACGTTATCGATCTGATTGCCGGGGTTGACCTGGTGACGACCGCCGTCGGTCCGGTGGTGCTGGAGCGCATCGCGCCAGCGGTGGCGAAAGGTCTGGCCAAACGTAAGGCCCAGGGTAACGACGCCCCGCTGAATATCATCGCCTGTGAAAACATGGTGCGTGGAACCAGCCAGCTGAAAGGCCACGTGATGGCCGCGGTAGCCGATGAAGATAAAGCCTGGGTTGAAGAGCACGTTGGCTTTGTTGATTCCGCCGTAGACCGTATTGTGCCACCGTCCGCCTCTGCCACGCACGATCCGCTGGAAGTGACCGTCGAGACCTTCAGCGAATGGATTGTCGACAAAACCCAGTTTAAAGGCCCACTGCCTGACATTGCTGGCATGGAATTAACTGATAACCTGATGGCATTTGTCGAACGTAAGCTCTTCACGCTGAACACCGGGCATGCTATAACCGCCTACCTCGGTAAATTAGCCGGTCATCAGACCATTCGTGACGCCATTCTCGATGAGAAGGTCCGCGCCGTGGTAAAAGGTGCAATGGATGAGAGCGGCGCGGTATTGATTAAACGCTACGGTTTTGATGCCGATAAGCACGCGGCATACATTCAGAAAATCCTCGGTCGTTTTGAAAACCCGTATCTGAAAGATGACGTTGAGCGCGTTGGCCGTCAGCCGCTGCGCAAACTGAGTGCGGGCGATCGCCTGATTAAGCCGCTGCTCGGCACCCTGGAATATGGTCTGCCGCACGCCAACCTGGTCAAAGGCATTGCCGCCGCGATGCACTACCGCAGCGAAGAAGATCCGCAGGCGCAGGAGCTGGCGCAGTTAATTGCTGAGAAAGGTCCACAGGCCGCGCTGGCGCAGGTATCCGGTCTGGATGCCAACAGCGACGTGGTCGTGGAGGCGGTGAACGACTATAACGCAACCAAATGATGCAGGAACTGGCGCAGGTCATCCTGCGCCCGGAAGATAGATTGTCAGATATGCAGGCAATAATGGAACAAACCCAGGCCTTTGAAAACCGTGTGCTGGAGCGTCTGAATGCTGGCAAAACCGTTCGAAGTTTCCTGATATCCGCCGTCGAGTTATTAACCGAGGCGGTGAATATCCTGGTACTTCAGGTGTTTCGCAAAGACGACTACGCAGTGAAATACGCAGTTGAACCGTTGCTCGACGGCGACGGCCCCTTGGGCGATTTATCCGTGCGTCTGAAACTGATCTATGGCCTGGGCGTCATCAGCCGTCACGAGTATGAAGATGCGGAACTGCTGATGGCGTTGCGCGAGGAGCTCAATCACGACGGCAACGACTATTCGTTTACCGACGACGAGATCCTCGGTCCGCTGGGCGAGCTGCATTGCGTTACCGCCCTGCCCCCGGCGCCGCATTTTGATACCAGCGATCCTGAGCTTTACGCCATGCAGAAACAGCGTTATCAGCAGATTGTTCGCTCCACCATGGTACTCTCCCTGACCGAGCTGATTTCCCGAATCAGCTTAAAAAAAGCGTTTCAGAAGTAAGCCTGCGCACATTCGTGTATCCTTTGTGGTAATTCCCCCTGTTTTTAGAGCCATTTGTTATGAAAGAAGTCGAAAAGAGTGAAATTAAACGTCTGAGCGATCGTCTGGATCTGATCCGCCACCAGCAGGCCAGCCTCTCTCTGGTTGATGCCGCAGAGAAGTACGCCGAGCTGGAAAAAGAGAAAGCGACGCTGGAAACTGAGATCGAACGTCTGCGCAGCGTGCACAGCCAGAAGCTGAGCAAAGAGGCGCAAAAGCTCACTAAGCTGCCGTTCCGCCGTGCGATCACCAAGAAAGAGCAGGCCGATATGGGCAAGCTGAAGAAAAGCGTGCGCGGCCTGGTGGTTGTCCATCCGATGACCGAGCTGGGTCGTGAAATGGGTCTGAAAGAGATGACCGGTTTCAGTAAGACCGAGTTCTGATTTTTTGCCGGGTGGCGCGATGCTTACCCGGCCTACCGCTTTCTTCCCTCTCCACATTGGCCCTACCAATTCACTGAACAACCCTTCCTTGGTTCACATTTCTATAATCTTTGCTCACAAACATATTGCCGACCAATAACATTTGGTTAACCATTTGTTGTCATTAACCCTACATCACACTATTGGCAGGACCAATTTTACACATAATGTGACGCAGAGATGAGCACAGACTCACCGCCTCACAGAAGGTGTGGTCCTCGGGAGACCTGCAATGAGCCTCTGGCAACAAAACTACGATCCGGCAGGAAATATCTGGCTATCTAGCCTGATCGCCTCGCTACCTATTCTGTTCTTCTTCTTCGCGCTGATTAAGCTCAAGCTGAAGGGCTACCTTGCGGCGACGTACACCGTTGCCATCGCCCTGCTGGTAGCGCTGTTCTTCTACAAAATGCCGGTCGATCGTGCCCTGGCCTCGGTGGTATATGGCTTCTTCTACGGCCTGTGGCCCATCGCCTGGATCATCATTGCAGCGGTCTTTGTCTATAAAATCTCGGTGAAGACCGGGCAGTTCGACATTATCCGCTCGTCGATCCTCTCCATCACCCCGGACCAGCGTCTGCAGATGCTGATTGTCGGCTTCTCCTTCGGCGCGTTCCTGGAAGGGGCTGCCGGATTTGGTGCCCCGGTGGCGATCACCGCCGCCCTGCTGGTCGGTCTTGGCTTCAATCCGCTCTATGCCGCGGGTCTGTGCCTAATCGTCAACACCGCGCCGGTGGCGTTTGGTGCGATGGGCATTCCGATTCTGGTGGCCGGGCAGGTAACCGGCCTGGACAGTTTCGAGATCGGCCAGATGGTGGGCCGCCAGCTGCCGTTCCTGACCATTATCGTGCTGTTCTGGATCATGGCGATTATGGACGGCTGGCGCGGCATTAAAGAGACCTGGCCTGCGGTAATGGTCGCGGGTGGCTCGTTCGCCATCGCCCAGTACCTGAGCTCTAACTTCCTTGGCCCGGAACTGCCGGACATTATCTCTTCCCTGGTCTCGCTGGTCTGCCTGACGCTGTTCCTGAAACGCTGGCAGCCGGTGCGTATCTTCCGCTTTGCCGATATGGGCGCCTCGCACGTGGATCAGACTCTGGCCCGCACGGGTTATACCGCAGGACAAATCGTCCGCGCCTGGTCGCCGTTCCTGTTCCTGACCGCGACCGTGACGCTGTGGAGTATCCCGCCGTTTAAAGCCCTGTTCGCTCCGAACGGCGCGCTGTATGACATGGTGGTCAATATCTCCGTGCCGTTCCTCGACAAGATGGTTGCCCGTATGCCGCCGGTGGTACATGACGCCACGCCGTACGCGGCGGTGTTCAAGTTCGACTGGTTCTCGGCCACCGGTACCGCCATTCTGTTTGCCGCCCTCCTTTCCGTGATGTGGCTGCGCATGAAGCCTGTTGCCGCGGTGCAGACCTTTGCCGCGACCCTTAAAGAGCTGATGCTGCCGATCTACTCCATCGGCATGGTGCTGGCGTTCGCGTTTATCTCGAACTACTCCGGCCTGTCGTCAACGCTGGCCCTGGCGCTGGCCCATACCGGTTCAGCCTTCACCTTCTTCTCGCCGTTCCTCGGCTGGCTGGGGGTCTTCCTGACCGGGTCAGATACTTCATCGAACGCCCTGTTCGCGGCCCTGCAGGCGACAGCCGCGCAGCAGATTGGCGTGTCGGATGTTCTGCTGGTGGCGGCCAACACCACCGGGGGCGTCACCGGCAAGATGATCTCCCCGCAGTCCATCGCCATTGCCTGTGCGGCGGTAGGCCTGGTGGGGAAAGAGTCCGACCTGTTCCGCTTTACCGTTAAACACAGCCTGATATTTACCTGCATGGTCGGGGTCATCACCACCCTGCAGGCCTATGTCTTAACCTGGATGATCCCATGATAGTGATGCCCAGACGCCTGTCCGACGAGATTGCTACTCGCGTGCGGGCGCTGATTGAAGAGATGCAGCTGGAAGCGGGCATGAAGTTGCCCGCCGAACGCCAGCTTGCCGCCCGGCTTGGCGTATCGCGTAACTCGCTGCGCGAAGCCCTGGCGACCCTGGTCAGCGAAGGGGTGCTGGTGAGCCGTCGCGGTGGCGGCACCTTTGTGCGCTGGCAGGACGATGACTGGTCCGGGCAGAACATTGTTCAGCCATTGAAAACTCTGATGGAGAACGACCCGGACTACAGCTTTGACATCCTCGAAGCCCGTCACGCCATAGAAACCAGCACCGCCTGGCATGCGGCTATGCGGGCAACCGAAGCGGATAAAGAGAAGCTCAAAGCCTGCTTCGAGGCCACCCAAAGCAGCGATCCGGATATCGCCTCGCAGGCGGACGTCCGGTTTCATCTGGCCATTGCCGAGGCCTCACACAATGTCGTGTTGCTCCAGACCATGCGCGGCTTCTTCGACCTGCTGCAATCGTCCGTAAAGCAGAGTCGCCAGCGCATGTATCTGGTGCCGCCGGTTTTTGCCCGGCTGACCGAGCAGCACGAAGCGGTCCTCAACGCCATTCTGGCAGGTGATGCCGAAGCCGCACGCGCCGCGATGATGGCGCATCTGGGCTTCGTCCACACCACCATTAAACAATTTGATGAAGATCAGGCCCGGCAGGCGCGTATTACCCGCCTACCGGGCGATACTGTTATTTCCAGGGAGAAGAACTGATGATCATTTCCGCAGCCAGTGACTATCGCGCCGCCGCCCAGCGCATCCTGCCACCGTTCCTGTTTCACTATATCGATGGAGGGGCCTATTCCGAGTACACCCTGCGTCGCAACGTGGAAGACCTGTCGGAAGTGGCCCTACGCCAGCGCGTGCTGAAGAATATGTCCGACCTGAGTCTTGAGACGAAGCTGTTCAATGAAACGCTCTCCATGCCGGTCGCCCTCGCCCCGGTCGGGCTGTGCGGCATGTATGCCCGCCGGGGTGAAGTGCAGGCCGCCGCCGCCGCGGATGCGAAAGGCATTCCGTTTACGCTTTCAACCGTTTCCGTCTGCCCGATTGAAGAGGTGGCTCCCACCATTAAGCGCCCGATGTGGTTCCAGCTGTACGTCCTGCGCGACCGCGGCTTTATGCGCAATGCGCTGGAGCGGGCGAAGGCGGCAGGCTGTTCCACCCTGGTCTTTACCGTGGACATGCCGACCCCCGGCGCACGCTATCGCGATGCTCACTCCGGAATGAGCGGCGCGAATGCGGCGATGCGCCGCTACTGGCAGGCGGTAACGCATCCGCAATGGGCGTGGGATGTGGGGCTCAACGGCCGCCCGCACGATCTGGGGAATATCTCCACCTATCTGGGTAAGCCGACGGGGCTGGAAGATTACATTGGCTGGCTGGCGAATAACTTCGATCCGTCCATCTCGTGGAAAGACCTGGAGTGGATCCGCGAGTTCTGGGATGGCCCGATGGTGATCAAAGGGATCCTCGATCCGGAAGATGCCCGCGATGCGGTCCGTTTCGGCGCCGACGGGATTGTGGTGTCGAACCACGGCGGCCGCCAGCTCGACGGCGTGCTCTCCTCGGCCCGCGCCCTGCCCGCCATTGCCGATGCGGTTAAGGGCGATATCGCGATTCTGGCGGACTCCGGCATCCGCAACGGCCTGGACGTGGTGCGTATGATTGCCCTCGGGGCCGATACCGTCCTGCTGGGCCGCGCCTATCTGTATGCGCTGGCGACCCACGGCCAGGCAGGCGTTGCCAATCTGCTCAACCTGATCGAGAAAGAGATGAAGGTGGCGATGACGCTCACCGGAGCGAAAACCATCCCGGAAATCAGCAAGGAGATGCTGGTGCAGGAGTTGAGTAAACTCCCTGCCGGGCTGGCGCCGCTGGCGCAGGGGAACGCGGCGTAGATGAGTGCGGTCTGATACCTCACCCTGACCCTCTCCCCAAAGGGGAGAGGGGATGATATTCTGCCCGCGCTATTTAAGGGGGCAGCATGCTTAACATCGTTCTATTCGAACCAGAAATTCCACCTAATACCGGCAACATCATCCGCCTGTGCGCCAATACCGGGTTCCGTCTGCATATCATCGAGCCAATGGGCTTTACGTGGGACGACAAGCGCCTGCGCCGCGCCGGGCTGGATTACCACGAATTCACCGCCGTGGTGCGCCATCAGGATCTGGCTGCCTTTATGGACGCGGAAAAGCCGGAGCGGATCTTTGCCCTGACAACGAAAGGCACGCCTGCCCACAGCGCCGTGAGCTATCAGAAAGGGGATTATCTGCTGTTTGGCCCGGAAACGCGCGGCCTGCCGGCCACCATTCTTGATGCCCTGCCTGCTGAACAAAAAATTCGTATTCCGATGATGCCGGACAGCCGCAGTATGAACCTGTCGAATGCGGTGTCGGTGGTGGTGTATGAAGCCTGGCGCCAGCTGGGATACCCTGGCGCGATATTACGTAGCTGATTTCTTGCCGGGTGGCGCTTCGCTTACCCGGCCTACAGGTTAAATCCCGTCGCCATACTCAAAGGTATGGTGGATACCGTTGAAGAACTGATCCATATCCATCGCCGGTTTATCGCTGTCCGGCCTGCCGACGATACGTGCCGGAACGCCTGCGGCGGTGGTATGCGGCGGGACAGGTTGCAGCACCACCGAACCGGCGCCAATCTTCGCGCCGCGCCCAACTTCGATATTGCCGAGGATCTTCGCGCCTGCGCCAATCATCACCCCTTCACGAATTTTCGGGTGACGGTCACCGCTGGTTTTCCCGGTCCCGCCCAGGGTAACGGACTGCAGGATTGAGACGTCGTTTTCAATCACCGCCGTTTCACCCACCACAATACCCGTTGCGTGGTCGAGCATGATGCCGCGGCCAATCTTCGCCGCCGGGTGAATATCCACCTGGAAGCTCACCGAGACCTGATTCTGCAAGAAGATGGCCAGCGCGCGGCGACCTTCGTTCCACAGCCAGTGGCCGATACGGTAGGACTGCAGGGCGTGGAAACCTTTCAGATAGAGTAATGGCGTGGAGTATTTGTCCACCGCCGGGTCGCGGTTGCGTACCGCCTGAATATCGCAGGCGGCGGAGGCGATCATCTCCGGGTCAGCCGCATAGGCCTCTTCCACCACTTCACGGATGGCGATTGCCGGCATGATCGGTGAAGCCAGTTTATTGGCGAGCATATAGCTCAGGGCGCTGCCGAGATTTTCGTGCTTGAGTAGCGTCGCGTGGTAGAAGCTGGCCAGCATGGGCTCACAGTCAGCCAGAGCCCGGGCTTCGGCTTTAATATTGTTCCAGACGATATCCAGTTCTTCACACGGCATTGCTTACTCCAGACGTAATAATAATGACCGGCCAGTTCTTTGCCAGCCGGGTCATTCAGGGGACAACGCTTTCCTGCGGTTAACGGCTGCTACGCTCGTCCTTGCGTGCACGACCTAATAAGGTCAATGCTGCCTCGCGCGCATTTTTTCCGCAATACAATACCTGATAAATTTCCTCGGTTATTGGCATTTCGACACCAAAGCGGTGTGCCAGCTCGCGGACTTCTTTGGTATTGCGGTAGCCTTCCACCACCTGGCCGATCTTCTCCTGCGCGCCGATCACATCCATGCCCTGGCCGAGCATCATGCCAAAACGACGGTTACGGGACTGGTTGTCGGTACAGGTCAGCACCAGATCGCCTAACCCTGCCATCCCCATAAAGGTGGCCGGTTCGGCACCGAGCGCCGCGCCAAGACGGGACATTTCAGTTAAACCACGGGTGATCAGAGCGGTACGTGCGTTGGCGCCAAAGCCGATGCCGTCGGACATGCCCGCGCCGATAGCGATAACGTTCTTCACCGCACCGCCCAGCTGTACGCCGATAAAATCGGGGTTGCTGTAAACGCGAAAGCTCTTACCGCAGTGCAGCAGCTGCTGCAGATCGTCAGCGAAGGCCTCATCGGTCGAGGCAAGTGAAATGGCCGTCGGCAGCCCTGCCGCCAGCTCTTTCGCAAAGGTTGGGCCGGAGATCACCGCCAGCGGAATGGCATCGCCCAGCGCTTCGCGGGCGACATCCTGTAACAGGCGTCCGGTTTCGGCTTCCAGCCCTTTAGTCGCCCATACCACACGCGCATCGTCACGCATCAGCGGTTTAATCTGTCGCAGCACCTGGCCAAACACGTGGCTTGGCACCACGATCAGAATATTGCGGCTGGCGGCAAGCGCCGTCGCAAGATCGCTTTCAAGATGCAGTGAGTCAGGGAAAGGCACATCGGGGAGGAACGCGACGTTGCAGCGATCGGCTTGTAACGTCGCGATATGTTTGGGATCGTGGCCCCAGAGAACCACTTCGTGTCCATTTCTTGCCAGGGTGATGGCAAGAGCGGTGCCGTAAGAGCCGGCACCGATCACAGTCATTGACGCATTGACAGTACTCATCAGGCATCCTGATGTTGTTCAGTACCTTCGCCAGCTTGCTGCTGCAGATAGTTCATGAACAGCGCATCGAAGTTCACTGGCGCAAGGTTCAGTTGCGGGAACGTACCACGGGAAACCAGGCTGGTGATGCATTCGCGGGCATACGGGAACAGAATGTTCGGGCAGTATGCGCCCAGGCAATGCGCCATCTGATTACCTTCGATGCCGCCGATAGAGAAGATGCCGCCCTGCTGTACTTCACACAGGAATGCAGTCTCTTCGCCCAGAGAGGCGGTTACGGTAACACGCAGCACGACTTCATACACATCTTCCGCCAGCTGGGTGGAAGCGGTATCCAGATCAAGTTTAACCTCTGGCTGCCAGTCTTTCTGGAAAACGTGCGGCGCATTAGGTGCTTCGTAGGAGACATCTTTGGTGTAGATGCGCTGGATCTGGAAAGTCATCTCGGTATTATTTTGTTCTGACATGGAAAAGCCCTTTTTAATTGTCCTAAAACGCCTTAGCGCAGCAGCGGATCGAGTCCACCACGCGCGTCAAGCGCATACAAGTCATCACAGCCACCAATGTGCTGCGCATCGATAAAAATCTGCGGAACCGTCGTACGGCCACTACGTTTAATCATCTCTTCACGCTTTGCAGCGTCGCCATCAATCGGCAGTTCCTGGAAGGTAACGCCTTTGCTGTCCAGCAGCGCTTTTGCACGATGGCAGAACGGACAGGTCGCTTTGGTGTAGATCTCGATATTGGCCATGTTCAGACTCCTGTTTACTTACCGCGAACCAGAGGCAGATTTTCGCCGCTCCAGCCAGAGATACCGTCCTTCAGGACAGTGACTTTCTCAAAGCCAGCTTTGACGAGCGTGTTTGCGGGCTCCTGAGCCTGCATACCGGTGCCGTCAACGACAATAATCGGTTTATCTTTATGCTTTTCCAGTTCGCCAAGGTTATTAGCTTTGATGTCGGTCGGCAGCAGGTTAATCGCCCCTGCAATATGGCCTTTGCGGAAATCATCGCGCTGACGCAGATCGACAACCACTGCATCTTCTTTGTTGATAAGACGCGTTGCTTCGCCGCGGTTGATCACCTTCACTTTCGAGGTGAGGCCTTTGAACGTGGTGAAAAGTACTGCCGCCAGTAGACCAATCCACGCGATACAAAGTATGGGGTGGCGGCTGACAAATTGCATAATTTCTTGCATGGGGGGTAACGACTCCCGACTAAGTGAATAAAAAACCAGGACAGGAGTATACCTGTGCGTTGTGGCAAATACAGCCAGCGACAATAAGCTAATCCATTTTCTGCGTACTGCCACGAAAAAAAAGAGCAAAAATGGCCTAACCTTAGCCCTGCCCCCGCGGTTTCTTTGATCTTCTGCGGCTATTTGATCGATTCAGCTGTAGTAAAATTACGCAAATTTTTTGTCTTTTGAGCAAAGAGGTTGTCGCAATGTCGGTTTCTAAAAAACCTATGGTACTGGTGATTCTTGACGGCTATGGCTATCGCGAAGATCAGCAGGATAACGCCATTTTCAACGCTAAAACCCCGGTCATGGATGCGCTGTGGGCAAAACGTCCGCACACCCTGATTGATGCTTCCGGCCTGGAAGTGGGTCTGCCCGATCGCCAGATGGGCAACTCCGAAGTTGGACACGTCAACCTGGGCGCAGGCCGCATTGTTTATCAGGACCTGACCCGTCTGGATGTTGAAATTAAAGAACGCACCTTCTTTGCTAACCCGGTGCTGACTGGCGCGGTTGAGAAAGCGGCGGCCGCGGGCAAAGCGGTGCATATTATGGGTCTGCTCTCCGCGGGCGGCGTTCACAGCCATGAAGATCACATCATGGCGATGGTGGAGCTGGCAGCAGAGAAAGGAGCAGACAAAATCTATCTGCACGCCTTCCTGGATGGCCGCGATACCCCACCACGCAGCGCTGAATCCTCCCTGAAAGCCTTTGAAGAGAAGTTTGCCGCACTGGGCAAAGGCCGCGTAGCCTCTATCATTGGCCGCTACTACGCCATGGACCGCGACAACCGTTGGGATCGCGTAGAGCAGGCCTACAATCTGCTGGTAGAAGCCAAAGGCGAGTTCCAGGCAGATACCGCCGTTGCCGCGCTGGCAGCCGCATATGCCCGCGATGAAAACGACGAATTCGTGAAAGCGACCGTGATCCGTGCTGAAGGCCAGGCTGATGCCGCGATGGAAGATGGCGATGCGCTGATTTTCATGAACTTCCGTGCTGACCGCGCCCGCGAAATCACTCGCGCCTTCGTGAATGCCGATTTCGACGGCTTCGCCCGTAAAAAAGAGGTTAAGCTCGGCGATTTCGTGATGCTGACCGAATATGCCGCCGACATTAAAGCGCCATGCGCTTATCCGCCCTCTTCCCTGGCGAACACCTTCGGCGAGTGGATGGCGAAGCACGACAAGACCCAGCTGCGCATCTCCGAGACCGAGAAATATGCCCACGTTACCTTCTTCTTTAACGGCGGCGTAGAAGAGTCCTTCAAAGGCGAAGATCGCATCCTGATCAACTCCCCGAAAGTGGCAACCTACGATCTGCAGCCAGAGATGAGCTCCGCCGAGCTGACCGAGAAGCTGGTTGCTGCTATCGAAAGCGGCAAATACGACGCCATCATCTGTAACTACCCGAACGGCGACATGGTGGGCCATACCGGCGTAATGGAAGCGGCAATCAAAGCCATTGAAGCGCTGGATCTGTGCATTGAACAGGTTACCAAAGCGGTGGAAGCCGCAGGCGGCCAGATGCTGATCACCGCTGACCACGGTAACGCCGAGCAGATGCGCGATCCGGCCACCGGCCAGGCGCATACCGCGCATACTAACCTACCGGTACCACTGATTTATGTCGGTGATAAATCCGTGAAATCCGTTGATGGCGGTAAGCTTTCGGACATCGCCCCGACCATGCTGACCCTGATGGGCATGGAAATCCCGCAAGAGATGACTGGCAAGCCGCTGTTCATCGTGGAATAATCCCTCCCCATGAGGGGAAAGGCGATTGTTTCATTCACATGGGTCGTGAAGCCGTTACGGTTATCAGTCAGGCCTTTACTGTACGCCAGCGCACTCAGCGCTGGCGTATTGTTGTGCGCGGCATCCGCCCAGGCGGACGAGCGCGATCAGCTCAAAAGCATTCAGGCGGATATCGCCGCTAAAGAGCGGGCGGTACGCCAACAGCAGCAGCAACGCTCGTCGCTGCTTGCGCAACTCAAAAAGCAGGAAGAGGCCATCTCCGCGGCCGCACGTCAGCTACGTGAAACCCAGAACACCCTCGCCCAGCTCAATAAACAAATAGACGAGATGAATGCGTCTATCGCCAAACTTGAGCGCCAGCGCGCGGCTCAGGAGCGCAACCTTGCGGCGCAGTTAGACGCAGCCTTTCGCCAGGGCGAACACACCGGCGTTCAGCTGATCCTCAGCGGTGAAGAGAGCCAGCGCGGCCAGCGCCTGCAGGCCTATTTCGGTTACCTCAACCAGTCCCGCCAGGAGACCATCGCCCAGCTGAAGCAGACGCGCGAAGAGGTCACCACGCAAAAAGCGGAGCTGGAAGAGAAACAGAGCCAGCAGCAGACCCTGCTCTACGATCAGCAGGCGCAGCAAGCCAAGCTGGAGCAGGCGCGCAACGAACGTAAGAAAACCCTTGCCGGTCTCGAATCCTCCATTCAGGAAGGTCAGAGCCAGCTGAGCGAAATGCGCGCTAACGAATCGAAATTGCGCAACAGCATCGCCCGTGCAGAGGCAGCAGCGAAAGCGCGCGCCGAAAGAGAGGCCCGCGAAGCGCAGGCCGTGCGTGACAAGCAGCAGGAAGCCTCCCGCAAAGGCACCACCTATAAACCGACCGAAAACGAACGTTCGCTGATGTCCCGCACCGGCGGCTTAGGCTCACCGCGCGGCCAGGCCTACTGGCCGGTACGCGGTTCTATTCTGCATCGCTATGGCGAACAGCTGCAGGGTGAGCTACGTTGGAAGGGGATTGTGATCGGTGCATCGGAAGGCAGCGAAGTCAAAGCTATCGCCGATGGCCGGGTGATCCTCGCCGACTGGCTACAGGGCTACGGCCTGGTGGTGGTGGTAGAGCACGGTAAAGGCGACATGAGTCTTTACGGCTACAACCAGAGCGCGCTGGTCAGCGTTGGTACCCAGGTGCGGGCCGGTCAGGCTATCGCCCTTGTGGGCAGCAGTGGCGGTCAGGGCCGCCCGTCACTCTATTTCGAGATTCGTCGCCAGGGTCAGGCGGTCAATCCACAGCCGTGGTTGGGAAGATAAGTTTTGCTTCAATTTCGTCGTATGGTTTTTCCCCTCGTCAGCGCACTGGCGCTGGCGATGCCGGTTTACGCAGGTAAACTCGCTATCGTTATCGATGACTTCGGTTATCGTCCACACACAGAAAATCAGGTCCTGGCGATGCCCTCAGCCATCTCTGTCGCCGTCCTGCCGAACGCGCCTCACGCGCATGAAATGGCCACCAAAGCCCATAACAGCGGGCATGAAGTGCTGATCCACTTGCCGATGGCGCCGCTCAGTAAACAGCCGCTGGAAAAAGATACGCTACGCCCGGAGATGACCAGCGACGAGATCGAACGCATCATCCGCGAAGCCTATGGCAAAGTCCCTTATGCCGTGGGGCTGAATAACCATATGGGCAGCGCCATGACCTCCAGCCTGTTTGGCATGCAGAAAGTGATGCAGTCGCTGGCGCGCTATAACCTCTATTTCCTGGACAGCATGACCATTGGCAACAGCCAGGCGATGCGCGCCGCGCAGGGCACCGGCGTGAAGGTGATTAAGCGCAAAGTGTTCCTCGATGACACGCAAAACGAAGCCGATATCCGCTTCCAGTTTAACCGTGCCGTACAGGTGGCCCGCCGATCGGGTTCGGCGATCGCCATCGGACATCCTCACCCGTCCACCGTTCGCGTGTTGCAGCAGATGCTGCCCAACCTGCCTGCGGATATTACCCTGGTACCGGCGAGCAGCCTGCTCAATGAGCCGCAGGTGGATACCTCCCGACCGGTCAGCACGCCGCCCGCTGGCGCTGCGCCTGGCACAAAACCGCGTAACCCTTTCCGTGGCGTGACGCTCTGTGCGCCTAAACAGCCGCCAGAGCCGGTTTACGTCACCCGCTACTTCTCGGTGATTAGCGAAAGCATCAGCCAGAGCACGCTGGTGAAATATGTTCAGTTGCAGTGGCAGGGCTGGGGTAAGAAAAGCTAATCCCGCCTCAGGCGGGATGGCCTACTCAATGACACGAGAGTCCGCGGGCTTTTTTTTGTCCGCGGACGCTTTTTGCTCCTGGTGTTGATACCAGGCTTTGAAATATTTCAGGAAGCTATAAAAGGTAGCGTAGAGACCGGTCACCACCCCCACTCTTCCCTGACGCCACGCGCCGCTAAACAGATACCACTTAAAGAACGCGCCGATGGCGCTGATGACGCCACGGGCAATCGATGGCCTTATGGTCTGGTACTTCACCAGACGGCTGGTGTAGCTGTTGAGCTTGTTGAACACCTCATGCAGGGAATAGAAGGTGTCATGCCGAACGCGGCCCGGTATTTTCGCCGACTGGATCACCCCTTCCACTTTGTCATCCACCGGACGCTGATTAAAACGCGCCTGAGTCCGGTTAAACAGCCGCACCGGGAAATCAGGTGAGGAGATGGGATAAATGGTGCGCACCTCTTCCCCCAGCACATGCCAGTAGCGGGCGATACGCCATGCCAGCTGTGGGTGGGGTTCATCACCTGCTTTCAGACGCAGGATAAAATCCACGGTCTCCGCATCCAGAATTTCATCGCTATCCATGCATAACACCCAGTCATTGCTCGCCAGATCGATGGCGTGATTCATCTGTACGCCATGCATGGCATAGGGGTGGTGATGAGGGGTGATGCCATACTCCTGGCAAATCGCTAATGTGCCGTCGTGACTGCCTGAGTCGAGAACAATGATTTCATCGGCGACGACGATCAACGGAGGCAGCACTTCACGGAGCAGCCGGGCGGAATTACAGGTCAACAAACAAACGGTGAGCTTGAACATATGCGCTGTAAAGTTAAGTAAACCTTAGCCAACTCTATAAGCGCAGGGCGAAAAAAGCGAAGAAAAGTTAGTATCAATCCGTTTGTGGACGTAAAAACGTGAGACCAGCGAAAAAAAGCGCCCGCAGGCGCTTTCTAACTTAATCCCAGCTCAGAATAACTTTTCCTGACTGGCCGGAACGCATCGCGTCAAAGCCCTGCTGGAACTCATCGATGGAGAAACGATGGGTGATAATCGGAGAGAGATCCAGACCCGACTGGATCAGCGCTGCCATCTTGTACCAGGTTTCGAACATCTCACGGCCGTAAATACCTTTGATGAACAGCCCCTTGAAGATCACTTTATTCCAGTCGATGGACATATCCGACGGCGGAATACCCAGCATCGCGATACGGCCACCGTGGTTCATGGTGTCGAGCATAGTGCGGAACGCCGGTGGCGCACCGGACATCTCCAGACCGACGTCAAAGCCTTCGGTCATGCCCAGCTCTTCCATCACGTCGTTCAGGCTCTCTTTAGAGACATCCACCGCACGGGTAACGCCCATTTTACGCGCCAGCGACAGACGGTATTCGTTCACGTCGGTGATCACCACGTTACGTGCACCGACGTGCTTCGCCACGGCTGCTGCCATGATGCCGATTGGGCCTGCACCAGACACCAGCACATCTTCGCCTACCAGGTCAAAGGAGAGCGCGGTGTGTACCGCATTACCGAACGGGTCGAAGATGGAGGCGAGATCGTCAGAGATATTGTCCGGGATTTTGAAGGCGTTGAACGCCGGGATCACCAGGTATTCTGCGAAGCAGCCCGGACGGTTGACGCCCACACCTACGGTGTTGCGGCACAGGTGGGTACGGCCACCGCGGCAGTTACGGCAGTGGCCGCAGGTGATATGGCCTTCGCCAGAGACGCGATCGCCAATTTTGAAGCCTTTTACTTCCTGGCCAATGCCTACCACTTCGCCAACATATTCGTGGCCCACTACCATCGGCACGGGGATAGTTTTCTGCGACCACTGGTCCCAGTTGTAGATATGCACGTCAGTGCCGCAGATGGCGGTTTTACGGATTTTAATCAGCAGATCGTTATGACCGACTTCCGGCTCTGGAACGTCGGTCATCCAGATGCCTTCTTCCGCTTTCAGTTTGGATAGTGCTTTCATTATGCGTCCTCAGGCAATCACGCCCAGTTGTTTGCCGATGCGGGTAAAGGCTTCCACCGCACGCTCAATTTGTTCAGGAGAATGCGCCGCAGACATCTGGGTGCGGATACGCGCCTGACCTTTTGGCACCACCGGGAAGAAGAAACCGGTGACGTAAATCCCCTCTTTCTGCAGCTCACGGGCAAAGTTCTGCGCCACGACGGCATCGCCCAACATCACCGGGATAATGGCGTGATCGGCACCGGCCAGGGTAAAGCCAGCGGCGGTCATTTTTTCGCGGAACAGACGGGCGTTAGCCCACAGTTTGTCGCGCAGATCGGCGCCGGACTCCACCATCTCCAGCACTTTAATGGAGGCGGAAACGATGGCTGGCGCCAGGGAGTTGGAGAACAGGTACGGACGGGAACGCTGACGCAGCCACTCCACCACCTCTTTACGCGCGGCGGTGTAGCCGCCGGAGGCACCACCCAGCGCTTTACCCAGCGTACCGGTGATGATATCCACGCGGCCCATGACGTCGCAGTATTCGTGGGAGCCGCGACCGTTTTCGCCGACAAAGCCGACGGCGTGGGAGTCATCGACCATCACCAGCGCATCGTATTTGTCCGCCAGGTCGCAGACGCCTTTCAGGTTAGCGATCACGCCGTCCATCGAGAAGACGCCGTCGGTGGCGATCAGCACATGACGCGCGCCAGCCTCGCGGGCCTCTTTCAGACGGGCTTCCAGCTCAACCATATCGTTGTTGGCGTAGCGGAAACGCTTCGCTTTACACAGACGCACGCCGTCGATGATGGAAGCGTGGTTCAGGGCGTCGGAGATAATGGCATCTTCCGCGCCGAGCAGGGTCTCAAACAGACCGCCGTTGGCGTCGAAGCAGGAGGAGTACAGAATCGCATCTTCCATTCCGAGGAAGGCGGCCAGCTTGCTCTCCAGCGCCTTATGGCTGTCCTGGGTACCGCAGATGAAACGCACGGAGGCCATGCCAAAACCGTGGGTGTCCATGCCCGCTTTCGCCGCGGCAATCAGCTCAGGGTGATTCGCAAGACCCAGGTAGTTGTTGGCGCAGAAGTTGATCACCTGGCTGCCGTCGGCAACGGTGATATCTGCCTTCTGAGCGGAGGTAATGATTCGCTCTTCTTTGAACAACCCTTCCGCCCGCGCGGTTTCCAGGTCACTGTTTAACTGTTTATAAAAATCACCACGCATTGCAATTCTCCAGACTCGGCAAATTTCGGCACATATTACCCAAAGCTATACCCCGATACGAGATGACGCTTTAACAGTTATCGTTTTTGCAGCATAAATCACGTGTACCCCTGCGCTAAGTCGGTGAATGGCTGAAGGGTGGTCATACTAATGATATGATATGAATATCAGTGCCCGGGATTGTCCCCGGGCTCCACACTTCAAAGGTTACAGTTATGATTATCGTTACCGGCGGCGCGGGCTTTATCGGCAGCAATATTGTTAAGGCTCTCAATGACAAAGGCATCACCGACATCCTGGTGGTGGATAACCTGAAAGACGGCACCAAGTTCGTTAACCTGGTGGATCTGAACATTGCCGACTACATGGATAAAGAAGATTTTCTGATCCAGATTATGGCGGGCGAAGAGTTCGGCGATATCGACGCAATCTTCCATGAAGGTGCTTGCTCCTCCACCACCGAGTGGGATGGCAAGTACATGATGGACAACAACTATCAGTACTCCAAAGAGATCCTGCACTACTGCCTGGAGCGCGAAATTCCGTTCCTGTACGCCTCTTCCGCGGCGACCTACGGCGGGCGCACCTCAGACTTTATCGAGTCCCGCGAATATGAGCAGCCGCTGAACGTCTACGGCTACTCCAAGTTCCTGTTCGACGAATACGTGCGCCAGGTGCTGCCAGAAGCGAACTCCCAGATCGTCGGTTTCCGCTACTTCAACGTTTACGGACCGCGCGAAGGTCACAAAGGCAGCATGGCGAGCGTGGCATTCCACCTCAACACCCAGCTGAATAATGGCGAAAGTCCGAAACTGTTCGAAGGCAGCGATGGCTTCAAGCGTGACTTCGTCTATGTGGGCGATGTGGCGGCAGTGAACCTGTGGTTCTGGGAAAACGGCGTCTCCGGGATCTTCAACCTGGGCACTGGCCGCGCAGAATCCTTCCAGGCGGTGGCTGACGCCGCGCTGGCGTATCACCAGAAAGGCACCATTGAGTACATCCCGTTCCCGGACAAGCTGAAAGGCCGCTATCAGGCATTCACCCAGGCGGATCTGACCAACCTGCGTGCCGCTGGCTATGACAAGCCGTTCAAGACCGTTGCCGAAGGCGTAACGGAATATATGGCCTGGCTGAACCGCGACGCGTAAGTATGAAAATTTTGGTGGTAGGCCCGTCATGGGTGGGCGACATGATGATGTCGCAAAGTCTCTATCGCACGCTCAAGGCGCGCTATCCCCAGGCGATAATTGACGTGATGGCACCCGCGTGGTGTCGTCCGCTGTTATCGCGGATGCCGGAAGTGAACGAAGCGATCCCGATGCCGCTCGGCCACGGGGCGCTGGAAATTGGCGAACGCCGCAAGCTCGGCCATAGCCTTCGCGACAAGCGCTACGATCGCGCTTATGTACTGCCGAATTCCTTTAAATCTGCCCTGGTTCCCTTCTTTGCGGGCGTTCCGCACCGCACCGGCTGGCGCGGCGAGATGCGCTACGGCCTGCTGAATGACGCGCGGGTACTGGATAAAGAGGCCTGGCCGCTGATGGTAGAGCGCTACGTGGCGCTGGCCTACGACAAAGGGGTGATGCGCAGCGCGAAAGACCTGCCGCAGCCGCTGCTGTGGCCGCAGCTTCAGGTTAACGAGGGTGAGAAATCCCAGATCTGCAATACTTTTGGCCTGCAGGCCGATCGCCCGATCATCGGCTTCTGCCCGGGCGCGGAGTTCGGCCCGGCGAAGCGCTGGCCGCACTATCACTACGCTGAGCTGGCGAAGCAGCTGATCGACGAAGGCTATCAGATTGTGCTGTTCGGCTCGACGAAAGATCACGAGGTGGGCAATGAAATCCTCGCCGCGCTGAGCATCGAGCAGCAGGCCTGGTGCCGCAATCTGGCCGGGGAGACCCAGCTGGAGCAGGCGGTGATCCTGCTGGCAGCCTGTAAGGCAGTGGTCACGAACGACTCCGGCCTGATGCACGTTGCCGCAGCGCTGAACCGCCCGCTGGTGGCGCTGTACGGCCCGAGCAGCCCGGACTTCACGCCGCCGCTGTCGCATAAAGCGCGCGTGATCCGCCTGATCACCGGCTACCACAAAGTCCGTAAAGGTGACGCCGCTGAAGGCTACCACCAGAGCCTGATCGACATCACTCCGCAGCGTGTCCTCGACGAGCTTAACGAACTGCTGTTGAGCGAAGAAGGATAACGGATGCGGGTATTGATCGTTAAAACCTCCTCAATGGGCGATGTGCTGCATACCCTGCCCTCGCTCACTGACGCCATGCAGGCTATTCCGGGTATCCGTTTCGACTGGGTGGTGGAAGAGGGTTTCGCCCAGATCCCCACCTGGCATGCTGCCGTAGATCGGGTTATACCGGTGGCGATCCGCCGCTGGCGCAAAGCGTGGTTTTCCGCACCGATTAAGGCCGAGCGTAAGGCCTTTCGCGACGCGCTGCAGGCCCACCATTACGATGCGATCATCGACGCCCAGGGGCTGGTAAAAAGCGCGGCGCTGGTCACCCGGTTGGCCCACGGCATAAAGCACGGTATGGACTGGCAGAGCGCCCGTGAACCGCTGGCGAGCCTGTTCTACAATCGTCGCCACGCGATCGCGAAGCAGCAGCATGCCGTGGAGCGCACCCGGGAGCTGTTCGCAAAGAGCCTTGGCTATGCAAAACCGCAACTGCAGGGGGATTACGCCATTTCGCAGCATTTCCTGCACGATGCAAAGCCACACGCGCCTTATCTTATCTTCCTGCACGCCACCACCCGGGATGACAAACACTGGCCGGAAGCCCACTGGCGCGATCTTATCGGCCTGCTGAGCAGTGCGGGCCTGCGCATCAGGCTGCCGTGGGGCGCCCCGCACGAAGAGGCGCGGGCGAAGCGTCTGGCGGAAGGCTTTGATTACGTGGACGTGCTGCCCCGGATGAGGCTGGATGGCGTAGCGCAGCAGCTGGCGGGCGCGACGGCGGTGGTGTCGGTGGATACCGGTCTCAGCCACCTGACGGCGGCGCTGGATCGTCCTAATATTACGCTTTACGGCCCGACGGACCCGGGTCTGATTGGCGGCTATGGCAAAAATCAATATATCTGCCGCCCGGAACATTCATCGCAGCTGAGCGACCTTTCCGCCGCTGCGGTTTTTGCGCAATTAGAGCCGTTGCTGGCAGCAGAGAGAGCCTATGTCTGATTTTTTCTCAGCGGAGCGCCCACCGAAGCGCGTGCTGATCGTAAAGCTGCGTCACCACGGTGACGTCCTGCTGACCTCGCCGGTCTTTACGGTACTGAAAACGAACTATCCCGATGTGGAAGTGGATGCCCTGGTGTATGACGACACCCAGGCGATGCTCACCAGCCATCCGTTTATCGACCAGGTGCATACCATCGGGCGTAACTGGCGTAAAAAGGGCTGGTTCGCGCAGTTCCGTCTGTATCGTGCGCTGCTGAAGACCCTGAAAGCGCGTCAGTATGACGTGCTGATCAACCTCACCGAACACTGGCACGGCGCGCGTCTGGCGCGCCGTCTGAAGCCGCGCGTCTCCGTCGGCTTTAAGCCCGATAAACGCGGCGGACTGGCGCGTCGCCGCTGGGTGAAATCCTTCACCACCCTCTACCCGGCGATCCAGGATAACAGCCGCCATATGGTGGAGGTGAATCTCGATGCGCTGCGGCGGATCGGCATCCATCCCCAGACCGATGCAGACAAGCACACCCTGTTTGTACCGGGCGATGCGGCGGAAGCGTCGATTGCCGAAAAACTGGCCGGCTTTGGGCTGAGCAGCGGCTCTTACATTCTGGTGCACCCCACGTCGCGCTGGATGTTTAAGGCCTGGGATATCCAAAAGCTGGCGGCGACCATTGATAACCTGGCGGCCCGCGGCCTGCCGGTTATCCTCTCCGCCGCGCCGTCAAAAGAAGAGACCGACTATATGGATGCGCTGCGGGCTGCGCTCACCCAGCCGGTGTTTGATTTAAGCGGTCAGCTAAACCTGAAAGAGCTGGGCGCGCTGATGAAGCACGCGCGGATCTACTTCGGCGTTGACTCCATGCCGATGCACCTCGCCAGCGCGGTGGGCACACCGACCGTCGCCATCTTCGGCCCGACCGGAGCGATTAAGTGGGCGCCGTGGGGAGTGAACTACCGCGTGATTGTGGCTGGGTTTACCTGCCAGCCGTGCGGTAAAGCGGGCTGCGGCGACAGCGGCGTCTCCGACTGCATTACGGCGATCACCCCGCAAATGGTGCTGAGCGCCATCGATACGCTGCTGCTGGAAAACCCGGCATGAAGCTCGCTATCGTCCGACAGACCTATAACCCCAACGGCGGCGCGGAGCGCTTCGTCTCCCGCGCGCTGAACGTGCTGGCGCAGGATACGGCTCTCGACGTCACGCTGATCGCCCGCCAGTGGGAGGATGCCGCCGGCTGGAAAACGCTGACGGTTAATCCATCATTCCGTAACCGTCTCGATCGCGAGTCGGGTTTTGCCGACGCCGCGGCGGCGCAGTTTACGCAGTTCGATATCGTGCAGAGCCACGAACGTATTCCCGGGGCGACCATCTTCCGCGCCGGGGATGGCGTACACGCAACCTGGCTTGAGCAGTACAACCGCATCCAGTCGCCGCTGGCGCGCTGGGCGCAGTCCCTGAGCCGCTACCATCGCTATATTTTGCGGGCGGAAGCGCAGATGTTTACCCATCCTGCGCTGCGCAAAGTGATCTGCAACTCGAAAATGGTGCGGGACGATATCGCCCGCCGTTTTGGCCTGGCCGATGACAAGCTGACGGTGATCTACAACGGTGTGGATACGACCCACTTCAGCCCGGATGTGCGCACGCTCTCCCAGCGGGACGTCCTGGGTATTCCGCAGCATGCGCCGGTTCTGGCCTATGTCGGCTCCGGCTTCAGCCGTAAAGGGGTGGCGACGGCGCTGCGCGCCATTGTGCCTCACCCTGAGGTCTGGCTGCTGGTTGCCGGGCGGGACAAGCACGCCCACAAATTCGAAAAGCTGGCGCAGACGCTCGGCGTCGCTTCCCGGGTGCGTTTTCTGGGGCCGGTCGCCGATGTGCGCCAGGTCTACGGCACCGCCGACGCGCTGATCCTGCCGACGCTCTACGATCCCTTCCCGAATGTCTGTGTCGAAGCGCTGGCCTGCGGCCTGCCGCTGCTCACCAGCCATGGCTGCGGCGCGGCAGAGTGGATTGAAGAAGGGGTGAACGGCTGGGTGCGCGACGCGCTCGACAGTGACGGATATCAGCAGGCGATAAGCCTCTGGCTTCAGGGCCGTGACCAGGGTGTGGATTATTCAGCAGCAGCACGCGCTACTGCTGAGCCTTATACCCTGGAGCGGATGGCGAAAGCGCTGCAGGCGCTCTATCGCGAACTGCTGCGTTGAGCCGCGTTGGAAAAGACCTTTTCCATTGAGGCAAGCATACATTCACGAGTGAAATGGCGGCACAGGTAATCATAGCCCTGCTGCGCCAGCGTTTGGCGCAGCAAAGCATCCTCATACAGTTTCACAATCGCCTCGCGCAGCGCCGTTTCATCGCGCTGGGCGATCAAAATACCGGTTTTGCCGTCGATCACGGCATCTGCCGTGCCGCCCGCATCGGTGGCGATGGTGGCGATCCGCGAGGCCAGCGACTGCAGCACCCCCTGCGGGACGCCTTCCATATCGTGCGACGGGCTAAGCGCAACATCAAACGCCGGGAACCAGCGCTCAGGATCGCTCCGGTGCCCCGCCATCACTACGCGCGCCTGTAATCCCAGGTCGATAATCTCCTGCTCCAGCGTCGCTTTATGCGGCCCCTCTCCCACTATCGCCAGTTTGATCTGCGGATGATCAATGGCGGCCAGGGCGCGTAGCAGTACGCTATGGCCTTTATTAGGCCGCAGATGTGACACCACCCCCAGCCAGAAATCCCCCTGCGACAGGCCGCAGTATGCGCGGGCCTGTTGCTTATCCGCCGGATGAAAACGCTGCGTATCCACGCCACTCGGTACAGATGTACTTTGGTTCATCGGCACGCCGATATCGGCCATCTGCTGGCGTAGCGCCTCCCCGGTAGTGACGATATGCGAACAGGCTTTACGAAACAGCCAGCGGGTAGTCCAGTTGTTGCGCGGCACGCCGGAAGCATGGCGGGTACGCACCAGCGGCACCGGGTTTGAGAGGGTAAGATTGGCCAGCGCCACCAGCCAGGTATCGGCGGAATTATGACTATTTATGACATCAATGGATGAACGGTTCTCTTTCAGCCAGCCGCGCAGCTGCTGCAGGTTCTGAAGGTTCTTGCGCCGAAGCGGCATGGTGACCACCGTTAACCCGGCATCGCGCGCCAGGCCATGCAGCGGCGCACTCTCCGGGCAAAGTATGGTCACCTGATGGCCACGCTGAATCATCCCAAGGGACTCATTAATAATGCGTAACGGCTGGCCGCCCTTACCCCCGTCGGCTTCAGTGTGAACAATATGCATACTTTTCCTGGTTATTGTGCATTAGCTGGCATAACAACAAATTATATACGTTACAGCCCCGGTAATACATAAAGCCCAGGCACTGGAAAGCGTGATATGGATTATTCTTGCTTACAAACATTGTCCTTCTGTAGGTCAGGTATTTGTGATAATTTTCTCTGGCTTTTTATTTCCCACTGAAAAACCGTGGAAATCACTCACTGCCTTGTTAACCAGCCGGTCAAGAACCGAAAAATCCTTAACCAGCCCAAAAAATATGACAAATACTCGTAACATTCTGACAGGCCTGTTAGTCCTTGCTGTACTGGCCTTATGTTTTGTCTGGCCTATTCCTAACGATCAGCTGCCGTTTCACCGTAATGGTTTGATTTATCCCATTGTCGCGGTCGCTCTTGGTCTCTTTTTTAGCAATAACGCAACCAGACAACGGCTGAATTTAAGCAAAATTAAGTTCGTTCTTATCGTGGTATGGGCGTTAACTTTCTTTATTGTGATTAATGGTTTTTTTGTCGCACCAGATATTAAAGAGATGGTTTCTGCCTGGAGCGGTCAGTGGCTACGCCCGGTATTACTGTTCTGTGCAGGGCTGGTATTATTACCGGCGATCCAACGAACCTATCCCTCCATCACCGCCGCCCGCTTCTTTACGCTGGTGATCCTCTTTTTCTGGGGCGTGGTCTGCGTTCATTTGCTGGATTCACTCTGGCTCTACTGGCGCGACGGCTATATACACTGGGGTGAAACACGGATTGTTTATAACCGCACCCGCATGAGCTTCCAGGTCAACATGATCACCGGCTTTTTGATGGCCGAGCTGCTGGCGCGTGGTCTGTTGCATCAACGCTTCCTGCGCCTGAAAACCTCAGTACTGGCGTTAATGCTGTTAAGTAATCTGGTGTGTACCGCACTGGTGGACACCCGCTGGGGCACCATCGGTCTGGTCGGCAGCATTTTCTCTACCTTTATCCTGCTGAGCATGCACAACATGCGGCGCAGCCGGGTTATCGTTACAGGTGGCATTCTTGTGGGCATTACTATTGCCTCGGTGTTACTCGGTTACGCTTCCTGGAAAACAGACCCACGCTGGCAAAATCTGGAAAGTGATGCCATAGCGGGCTGGAACGCTCCCTTTACTAGCTTTTGTTACAATAAAACAGACGGAACGGTACCGGTTAACAGTCTCGGTGTACCTATGAACCATTCCAATGGTTGTCGGGCCAGCTTTTTCCATCAGGGCTGGAAACTGATTGCCGAACATCCGGCAGGCATGGGGGCCAGAAAAGAGGCCTTCCGTTATGTATTACGCCGGGATACCCAGGATAACCGTATTAATATCCCCCATAGCCACTACGGCCTGATCGAATTTGGTATTCAGAATGGTGTGATAGGTATCGCCGGCTGGCTGATCCTGCTGGTGGGCTGCTGGTATATCGGCTGGCGGGAGTTTCGTCGCGGCAACATGATGGTGGGGATGTTCCTGCTGCTCTTTACCGTCGGCTTCTTCTGCCGGACCATGGTCGATCACAACCTTAAAGATCACTACCTTGAGCAGTATATGCTGCTGACCGGCCTGCTGGTTGGTATGTGCGCCCTACGCCCTGCACCGACCGAGAAGTTAACATCCTGATGAAGACGTCACGCCAGCGGTGTTTAACACCCTGGCGTGGAACGCTTTAGCCTGCCGGCTGTCGAAATGCCGTTGCATGTGATGGTTATACCCTTTTATTGTTGCGTATTTTTACGGAGAAAGCATGTCTGAAACGCCTCAATTAAGTCTCATCGTTGCCGTTTATAACGGCGAAAAATTCCTGAGCGCTTTTTTTGACAGCATTAAACAGCAGAATTTATCCAGTCTGGAATTGATTATTGTTAATGACGGATCGACGGATCGCTCAGCTGAAATTATTTCCCGCTACGCCAACGAATTTACCCATTTTAAGGTTATCGACCAGGCTAATGGCGGCGTATCAGCCGCGCGCAACACCGGTCTGGCCGCGGCGGCCGGCGAATACGTTGCCTTCCCGGATATTGATGACGTTATTTACCCTGGCATGTACCCGCGCCTGCTGGAGATCGCCTTTGCGGGCCAGCTGGATGTCGCGACCTGCAACGGCACCTATATTTATGACGATGGCCGTCCGTCGAAAAAAATTTTCCCGTCCGATAAGCTGGCCTCCACTGGCGTACTGGATGGCCCCGAATGGTTGCAGATGGCGCTGGCCTCGCGCAAATTCCTGCATGTCACCTGGCTGAATATTTATCGCCACGCCTTTATCAAGGCACAGGGTTTTACCTTCGAACATGGCCTGCGCCATCAGGATATCCCCTGGACCACGGAAGTACTGCTGACCGCGAAACGGGTGCAATACATTGACGAAGTCTATTACGACTATCTGATCCACTCTGCATCGGTCTCCCATACGCCAGGTACCGACGACACCCGCATGCGTTCGTCACGTCACTATATGAAGATCCTCGAAATGCTGGACGCCATCAATAAGCGCTACCCGGAGCAGGTAAAGCGTGTCCCGGCCTGTCAGTGGCAAATCGCCAAAGAGGGTTTGGGTATTTTGCATAGCATTAACAATATCGAAGACAGCGCGAAGAAACGCGAAATTACTCAGGAACTGTTCGATCGCGGCATCTGGTCGATGATCTGGCAAAACGCGCGCGGCTTACGCCAGCGCTGGCGTCTGGGACGTCGTTACTTCCGCCTTAAGAAAATCATCGGCTAACGGATATTATGAGCAAACTTAAATTACACGCAGTCTCCCGCGCTGATTTCATCGCTAAAAACTACGCAGATTTCCAGACGCTGCTGGATAACCGCGTGAACCCGGACACCATCCCGGAGCGCTTTTACTGCGGCGGGCGCGGCGGCTGGACGTTCCAGACCACCCTGGCGCTGAAGCACTATTACGGCGACGATATTGAGTGTTCTTTTGGCTCAGAGTGTCGCCCGGATGCCATCAACCTGATGCATAACGATGATTTTGGATCGCGCGTTAAACCCTGGCGTGGCGTCACCGTCGTCGCCCGTGCCGATCGTCCACCGGTGATTGGCGCCGACGTGGTGGTGGATCAGAATCCGGAAGCGGGCAACCGCAGCAATGGCGTCTTTGTACCCTACTGGCCGCAACCCGGCGTGAAACCGCGCGAACGTACCGATGAAACTGTCAAAACCGTGGCCTTTTTTGGCCGCGTGGACAGCTTCCCGGAGGCCTTCCGTAGCGACGAATTTAAGCAGCGCCTTGCTGAACAGGGCATCGACCTGCGCATCTCCTTCGATAACTGGACCAACTATCAGGACGTCGACGTCTGTATCAGCTTCCGTAAATCCCATGACCATAAGCTGACGCGTAAACCTGCCAGCAAGCTGATTAACAACTGGCTCGGCAAAACGGTAATGATCTGCGATGACGAACCCTCGTACCGTGCTATCCGCGAAAGTGAGCTTGATTACCTGATCGCCAAAACGCCTGATGAAGCCTTCGAGGCCATTATGCGCCTGAAGAATACCCCTGAACTCTATCGTCAGATGCGTGAACAGGGCGATAAACGTCTGCAGGTTTATTCCCGCGAAGCGGTCGCCGCGCGTTGGTTTAATCTGTTTGAGGATATCTGGCGTAAAGGACTGCATAAACGCCCTACTCTGATCCGCGCCCTGCGTTTTGGTTTTGGTAAAGCCATTCGCCCGCTCACTAAAAAGTTTTGAGTTACATTGAGTCCGTTCATGTTTAAAGCATCCTTACTCTCGCCCCTCACGCCGCGCCGCAATATCCTGCGCACCGTGGTGTTAACCCTGGTTTTCCTGGTGCTGTTTTCACTCTGTGAAATCATCATCCTGCTGAAAGACCATGTTTATCAGCCGAAATCCAGCGACATGTCGCTGTACCTGATTATCTCCCTGCTGGCGGCCATTAGCGCCCGCTTCTTCCTGACCCGGCTACTGCTGGCCGTCACCTTTATCGTCCAGATATCGGAAGCGGTCTATTACCAGTTCTACGGTCAGTTTTACGGCCCGAGCGAAGTATGGCTGGCCTTTGTCGAAACCAAAGATATCGCCAGCGGCATTACGGACAGCCTCGGATCGCTTGGGATTTACTTTGTCATCATGGCCGTCGCGGTGCTCTTTGCGCTGGTCTTTACCCGCCGCCTCGCGCCGCAGTGGCATAAGTGGGTCGCCATGCCTTGCCTGCTGGCTATCATGGTGATGTTTGTCGGCCAGTTCTATAAAGCCATCGACGGGCAGATGTATAAATTCAACCCGGATCTGCGCCACTCCTTACTGCGTAACGGTCTGTCCGCCATGAGCTTCAGTGCCATTCGCCTGATCCCGGAAGCCATTTCCGGCGAAAACCAGAGCCTCACGCATTATGCGCCCTATAAGGTCACGCCGGTTGAGGGTAGTCAGGCCGGGAAATACTCCATCATCCTGGCGATTGGTGAGAGCCTGAACCCGCACCACGTCAGCGCCCTGGGCTATGAACGTGACACCACCCCGGAGCTGAAAGCGCTGATGCAGCAGTATCAGGGGACCGGGCGTCTGATCGTCTCTAACGCGGTCTCGACCCGCGTGGCAATCCCGATGCTGGTGAACAACCTGCGTGAGCCGGATAACTACGGCGCCTATAAGTCGAAGTCGACCAATATCTTCACTAATGCCAAAAAACAGGGCTACCAGACGGCGTTTATCTCCGCCCAGGGCCTGGAAGGGCTGAGCAACTGGATCGGTATTCACGACATTGACCTGTGGGAAGATACGCAGATCCGCCCGGCGCCGGACGTGGGTGCCGATGTGGTGCTGACCCCTTCGGTTGAGCAGGCTAAGCTGGACTGGAACAAACCGTTCCTGATGGTGCTGAACAGCCGTGCGCCGCACATCCCTTACGAGCGCAACATCCCGCAAGGCTTCGCCAAATTCTCTACCCCACGTCTCGATGACGACGTGGCGCAGAAGAAAAACGAGTACGATGATGCCGTTCGCCTGTACGACAGAGAGCTGGCTTCGGCGATCCGTACCGCCATGGCGAAATCAAAGCTGCCGGTGCTGGTCTTTATCACCTCGGATCACGGGGAGCGCGTGGGTGATGGCGGTCTGTTTGGTCACTCTATCGTCGAGATGCCGATTGCCCAGGTGCCGTTCCTCTACTTCAGTAACGATCCGGCGTATGCGATGAGCGCCATCAGCCCGCAGATGCCGCTCAACCATTACCAGATGGCGACGCTGATCAACAAAATGCTGGGGTATACGGTCAGTAATCCGAACCAGAAAGACGACAGCTACTTTATCACCGGGGGTGATATTCGGGGACTGTCGGAGCGTGTCACCTACCACCTGAACGCGTTGCCGGAAGCGGAACGTTAAGCAGAAACAAAAAAACGGGCAGCGAATGCCCGTTTTTTTATCTGTGAACGCACGTAACGCAGGCAAATGGCTGAGCAAACGCGCCAAAGGGATAGCTTTAAACGGCCTAAATGCTTAGAATTTGCCCGCCGAAACTGAAAAAACGGATAATCGCTTGGAATTGTTGTATACCGCTCTGCTCTATATTATTCAGCCACTGGTGTGGCTACGACTGCTGCTGCGTAGCCGTAAAGCGCCTGCCTACCGTAAACGCTGGGCTGAACGCTATGGTTATTGCCGCAACAAAGTTGCGCCGGACGGTATCCTGCTCCATTCCGTTTCGGTGGGTGAAACGCTGGCCGCCATTCCGCTGGTCCGCGCCCTGCGCCACCGCTATCCGTCGCTGCCGATCACCGTCACCACCATGACGCCTACCGGTTCCGAACGCGCCATGTCCGCTTTTGGCAAAGATGTGCATCACGTCTATCTGCCGTATGATTTACCCTGTGCCATGAACCGTTTCCTTAACACCGTGCGCCCTAAGCTGGTGATCGTAATGGAAACCGAACTGTGGCCGAACATGATTTCTGCCCTGCACGCCCGCAAAATTCCCCTGGTGGTGGCTAACGCTCGCCTGTCAGAACGCTCCGCGAAGGGCTACGGCAAGCTGGGCAACTTTATGCGCCGCCTGCTGAGCAAGATCACCCTGATTGCGGCACAAAACGAAGAAGATGGCGCGCGATTCCTGTCGCTGGGCCTGAAGCGCAACCAGCTGGCGGTCACCGGCAGCCTGAAGTTTGATATTTCTGTTACCCCGGAGCTGGCTGCCCGGGCAGTCACATTGCGTCGCCAGTGGGCGCCGCGCCGCAAAGTGTGGATCGCCACCAGTACCCACGACGGTGAAGAAGAGATTATCCTGCAGGCGCACCGCCAGCTTCTTGAACGCTTCCCGGACCTGCTGCTGATCCTCGTGCCTCGTCATCCTGAACGGTTTAAAGATGCCCGCGAGATGGTGCAAAAGGGCGGATTCAGCTTCACGATGCGCAGCAGCGGTGAGATCCCGTCCGCCAGCACCCAGGTAGTGATTGGCGATACCATGGGTGAGCTGATGCTGCTTTACGGTATTGCCGATCTGGCCTTTGTGGGTGGCAGCCTCGTGGAGCGTGGCGGGCATAACCCGCTGGAGCCCGCAGCGCACGCCATCCCGGTGCTGATGGGGCCGCATACCTTCAACTTCAAAGATATCTGCGCCAAACTGCAGCAGGCGGACGGGCTGATTACCGTCACCGATGCGAACGCCATCGAAAAAGAGGTTTCAAACCTGCTGACCGACGAAGATTATCGTCTGTGGTATGGCCGTCACGCTGTCGAAGTGCTGCATCAGAACCAGGGGGCGCTGACCCGCCTGCTGCAACTGCTGCAACCTTACCTGCCCCTGCGGAGCCACTGATGTCTGCGCGTCTGTCGGTGGTGATGATCGCCAAAAACGCCGCCGACCTGCTGCCGGATTGCCTCGCCTCTGTGGCATGGGCCGATGAGCTGATCCTGCTCGACTCCGGCAGTAGCGACGACACGGTTAACATCGCCCGCGCAGCCGGCGTACAGGTCCATATCGATGCCGACTGGCAGGGTTATGGTATTCAGCGCCAGCGGGCGCAGCAGTTCGCCACCGGCGATTATGTCCTGATGCTCGACACCGACGAACGCGTGACCCCAGAGCTTAAACAGGCCATCCAGCGCGTACTGGCGGCCCCTCAGCCTGATGTTGTCTACAGCATCGCCCGGCGAAACTATTTCCTTGGCCGCTTTATGCGTCACAGCGGCTGGTATCCCGATCGCGTTATGCGTCTTTATCCGCGGACGCGCTATCAGTACAACGATAACCTGGTTCATGAGTCGCTGGCCTGCGACGGTGCGCCAGTGACTGCCCTCGATGGCGACCTCCTGCATCTGACCTGCCGTGATTTCGCCAGCTTTCAGCGTAAACAGCTTAATTACGCCACGGCGTGGGCCCAGGAGCGCCATCAGCGCGGCAAGAAAACCTCGCTGGCTGGGATTTTCAGCCACACCGTCGGCGCGTTTCTGAAGACGCTGGTGCTACGTGGCGGCGTGCTGGACGGTAAGCAGGGCTGGTTACTGGCGGTGGTTAATGCCCAGTATACTTTTAATAAATACACCGAGCTGTGGGCGCTGAGCCGCGGCTACTCTGAGAAAGCGTGAGCCATGAGCACAAAAGCGATTTATCCGGGTACCTTTGATCCTGTCACCAACGGCCATATCGATATCGTCACGCGTGCCGCAAACATGTTTGATACGGTGATTCTGGCGATTGCCGCCAGCCCCAGCAAAAAGCCCCTGTTCGATCTCGATGAGCGGGTTGCGCTGGCGAAAGCCGCAACGGCACATCTGACCAATGTTGACGTGGTGGGCTTTAGCGATCTGATGGCGAACTTTGCCCGCGCTCAGCAGGCCAATATCCTGATTCGCGGACTGCGCGCGGTGGCCGATTTTGAATATGAGATGCAGCTGGCGCACATGAACCGCCATCTGATGCCCGAGCTGGAAAGTGTCTTTCTGATGCCGTCCAAAGAGTGGTCGTTTATCTCCTCTTCGCTGGTCAAAGAGGTGGCGCGCCACGCAGGTGACGTCACCCATTTCTTACCCGCCAGCGTGCATCAGGCGCTGATGGACAAGCTGAAATAAGGGTTTTGCCCGGTGGCGCTGCGCTTACCGGGCCTCCGCATCATTTCTGGCACTGACGGCAATAGAACGTTGCCCGTTGGGCATGCTTCGTTGCCACAATCGGTGTGCCACAGACCCGACACGGCTCATCTTTACGGCCATAGACCTGTAGCTCCTGAGCAAAGTAGCCCGGCTTGCCGTCGCTTTGCAGGAAGTCTTTCAGGGTAGTTCCGCCCTGCTCAATCGAACGCAGCAGTACGGCTTTGATCACCCGCACCAGCAGCTCGCACTCCTGCGACGACAGAGATGAGGCTAACCGATCGGGATGGATCCCGGCGGCAAACAGCGATTCGCTGGCGTAGATATTGCCCACGCCGACCACCAGCTTGTTATCCATCAGCCAGGGTTTAATGGCGGTTTTCTTCTTCGCGCACTTCGCCTTCAGGTACTCCGCGTTAAACGCGTCAGAGAGCGGCTCCGGCCCGAGGTGCGCCAGCACATTATGCCCTTCCAGCTCTTTGGTCCACAGCCAGGCGCCAAAACGACGCGGATCGGTATAGCGCAGCACTTTGCCGTTGCTCATCACCAGATCGACATGGTCATGTTTTTCTGCGGGCAACTCTTCGCTGAGGATGCGCAGGCTCCCGGACATGCCCAGATGGATGATGATCCAACCGTCAGGCAACTCAAGCAGCAGGTACTTTGCGCGGCGCTGTACGCTGAGAACCGGTTTATCGCTTAGCGCATGGATCTCGTCAGAGACCGGCCAGCGAAGACGACCGTTACGGACAACAGCGTGAAGAATGGTCGCACCGACCAGATGAGGCTCAATGCCACGGCGGCTGGTCTCTACCTCAGGTAATTCAGGCATGGTTCCTCCGTTGAGATGCAGAATGCAAAAAACCCCGCAGATGCGGGGTTTTTCAATACAAGGAATCTAAAATTATTTGATTTTAGCTTCTTTGTACATAACGTGCTGGCGTACAACTGGATCGAACTTTTTCAGTTCCAGTTTTTCCGGCTTAGTACGTTTGTTCTTCGTGGTGGTGTAGAAGTGACCTGTACCAGCAGAAGAAACCAGCTTGATTTTCTCGCGAATACCTTTAGCCATGATTTATTTCCTCTTTAAGTACTTAGTACTTTTCGCCACGGGCACGCAGTTCAGACAGAACTGTATCGATGCCTTTCTTATCAATTACACGCATACCTTTAGCAGATACGCGCAGGGTGACAAAACGCTTCTCGCTCTCAACCCAGAAACGGTGAGAGTGCAGGTTCGGCAGGAAACGGCGTTTAGTCGCGTTCAGTGCGTGGGAACGGTTGTTACCGGTCACCGGACGCTTGCCAGTAACTTGGCAGACTCGGGACATGTCTATTCTCCAAAAATCAAATTAGCTCGAGCTTCGTATGGGGTATCGGCGCCTCGTCAGGCTTTACAGCCCGGTCATCGCGTAGTTCTTAGTGAACCATCGATTGCCAGGCCCAATTGCCAAACCCGAGATTCTCAAAGGTGGCGTAGTATACGCTGACTCGCGGATGTGCTCAAGTCCCGAACAGACAAAGATCCCGATGGATCGCGAGAAATGGCTTAAATCCACCCACGTTCGGCAAACGAAACGTACTCTCCGCGGCCAATGACCAGATGATCAAGAACACAAATGTCCATGAATTGACAGCATTTAATGATGCGTGCGGTCACGTCTCTGTCGGCTTTGCTCGGTTCGGCGCGCCCTGAGGGGTGATTATGCGCGAGGATCACGCCCGCGGCATTCACTTTTATCGCTTCGCGCACAATTTCCCGGGGATGCACCTCAACGTGGCGCAGGGTTCCCGAAAATAACCGGCTGTGGCTCAGCACCCGGTTTTGGTTATCGAGGAAGATAACCATAAAGATCTCGCGCTCCTCTTCCGCCAGTTGGCTGCGCACAAACTCCCGGGTCATCTGCGGGTCTTTTAGCGGATTGATGCTCCGAATCCCCGAGCAGTAATAACGGCGGGCAAGCTCCGCAATCCCTTTCAGCTGGGCGAATGTCGCCAGGCCAATTCCCTCGACCCGCCTGAAATCCTTCAGCTCTGCGGATAACAAACCGTGCAGCGAGCCGAAATGCTGCAACAGATCTCTGGCAAGCGCAAACACGTTTTTACTCCGCGTCCCGGTACGCAGGAAGAGCGCCAGCAGCTCTTCGTCCGTCAGCCGTGTCGCGCCATCCCGTAGCATTTTCTCCCGCGGCAGCAGCGGGGATAGTGTCTCCATACCCTCTCCTTCTCCATCACCACGCTATGCTGCCACAGCACCTGTCGCCTCACGAGGCTCTGTTTTTCGTATTGCGTAGCGCCTCGCAAAGTGGCGGATGGACAACAGCACGATGCTTTTCGGATTGTGATAAAATGCCCGCCTCTCAGCTGAACCCAACAGGAAAGAATCATGATGAGCCTGGCCGGTAAAAAAATCGTTCTTGGCGTGAGCGGCGGCATTGCAGCCTATAAAACGCCGGAACTGGTGCGCCGTTTACGCGAGCGCGGGGCGGACGTGCGGGTGGCAATAACCGAAGGGGGCAAAGCGTTCATTACGCCGCTGAGCCTGCAGGCCGTTTCAGGCTACCCGGTGTCGGACAGCCTGCTCGATCCGGCGGCAGAAGCCGCAATGGGCCATATTGAGCTGGGTAAATGGGCCGATTTAGTCATCCTCGCCCCCGCCACCGCCGATCTCATCGCCCGCGTTGCCGCCGGCATGGCTAACGACCTGGTTACCACTATTTGCCTGGCCACTCCGGCGCCCGTTGCCGTGGTCCCGGCCATGAACCAGCAGATGTACCGCAACGCGGCAACGCAGCATAACCTGGCGACCCTCGCCTCTCGCGGGCTGTTAATCTGGGGGCCGGATAGCGGTAGCCAGGCCTGTGGCGATGTGGGTCCGGGCCGCATGCTGGATCCGCTGGCGATTGTGGATCTGGCCGCGAGTCATTTTTCACCTGTCAACGATCTGCAACATCTCAACATCATGATTACCGCGGGTCCGACGCGTGAACCGCTGGATCCGGTGCGCTATATCACCAACCAAAGCTCCGGCAAGATGGGCTTTGCGATTGCCGCCGCCGCCGCGTCGCGCGGGGCAAAGGTGACGCTGGTGAGCGGCCCGGTTTCGCTGCCAACGCCTCCAGGGGTGCAGCGCATCGACGTCACTACCGCGCTGGAAATGGACGCCGCGGTTCAGGCCCATGCGCAGCAGCAGCAGATTTTTATCGGCTGTGCTGCCGTGGCGGACTATCGTGCTGCCGCCATAGCCGATGAGAAAATCAAAAAGCAAGGCGATGAAATCACGATAAAAATGGTGAAAAACCCCGATATCGTAGCCGGGGTCGCGGCATTAAAAGATCGCCGCCCTTACGTCGTTGGGTTTGCCGCTGAAACGAATAATGTGGAAGAATATGCCCGGCAAAAACGTACCCGCAAAAACCTCGATTTGATTTGCGCGAACGACGTATCGCTGGCCTCACAAGGATTCAACAGCGACAGCAACGCATTGCACCTTTTCTGGCAGGATGGAGATAAAGTCTTACCGCTTGAGCGCAAGGAACTCCTGGGCCAACAATTACTGGACGAGATCGTTACCCGTTATGATGAAAAAAATCGACGTTAAGATTCTGGACCCGCGTGTTGGTCAGCAATTTCCACTGCCGACCTATGCCACTTCCGGCTCTGCCGGTCTTGACCTGCGTGCCTGCCTCGACGACGCCGTAGAACTGGCACCCGGCGCTACCACGCTGCTGCCGACCGGCCTTGCGATCCACATTGCCGACGCCTCTCTGGCGGCGGTGATCCTGCCGCGTTCCGGCCTGGGTCATAAGCATGGTATCGTGCTGGGCAACCTGGTGGGTCTTATCGATTCTGACTATCAGGGTCAACTGATGGTTTCTGTCTGGAACCGTGGCCAGGAGAGCTTCACCATTCAACCCGGCGAGCGTGTCGCCCAGATGGTGTTCGTCCCGGTGGTACAGGCTGAATTTAATCTGGTAGAAGATTTCGACGCGACCGATCGCGGCGAAGGCGGCTTCGGCCATTCCGGGCGTAAATAAACCCGGCTATACGCATCCCACAACGTATAACGTAATAACAAACCGCAAACAGCCGTTTGCGGTCGTTGTGTGGACGTCAGCCTGACTAGTGATTATTTTCAGGGGTATTTTGTAACATGGCAGAAAAACAAACAGCGAAAAGGAATCGTCGCGAAGAAATACTTCAATCTCTGGCTCTGATGCTTGAATCCAGCGATGGCAGTCAACGCATCACCACCGCAAAACTGGCCGCCTCTGTGGGCGTGTCGGAAGCGGCGCTGTACCGTCATTTTCCCAGCAAAACGCGGATGTTCGACAGCCTGATCGAGTTTATCGAAGATAGCCTGATCACGCGTATCAACCTGATTCTGAAGGATGAAAAAGACACCACCGCACGGCTGCGTCTGATTGTCCTGCTGATCCTCGGTTTCGGCGAGCGCAATCCGGGGTTAACCCGTATCCTGACCGGCCACGCGCTGATGTTTGAACAGGACAGATTGCAGGGGCGTATTAACCAGCTTTTCGAACGTATTGAGGCGCAGCTGCGCCAGGTATTACGCGAAAAGAAAATGCGCGAAGGGGAAGGCTTCACCACGGATGAATCACTGCTTGCCGGGCAAGTTCTGGCCTTCTGTGAAGGGATGCTCTCCCGCTTTGTGCGCAGTGAATTCAAATATCGTCCGACGGACGATTTTGATGCCCGCTGGCCGCTCGTGGCCGCGCAGTTGCAGTAACCCTGTATCCGCCTTATCCGGCCTACGGTTTTCGTAGGCCCGGTAAGCGTCGCGCCACCGGGCCATTGACTTATACGCCGTACGCTTCGCGATAGGCGCGCACTGCCGCCAGGCTCTCTGCCATCTCCGGCTTCTCTTCCATCCAGGCAATCAGATCTTTCAGGGTGATGATTGAGGTCACTTTGCAGTTGTAGTCACGCTCCACTTCCTGAATGGCGGAGATATCGCCACGTCCGCGCTCCTGGCGGTCCAGCGAGATCAGCACGCCCGCCAGCGTGGCGTTATTCGCCTGGATAATCTCCATCGATTCACGGATGGCGGTGCCTGCGGTGATCACATCGTCTACCAGCATCACCCGACCTTGCAACGCGCTACCGACCAGATTACCGCCTTCGCCGTGGGTTTTGGCCTCTTTGCGGTTAAAGCAGTACGGCACATCGCGATCGTGATGCTCCGCCAGTGCCACGGCGGTGGTGGTCGCAATCGGAATACCTTTGTACGCCGGGCCAAACAGCAGGTCGAATTCGATCCCGGAATCCACCAGCGCTTCGGCATAGAAGCGGCCTAACAGTGCCAGATCGCGCCCGGTATTAAACAGCCCGGCGTTAAAGAAATAGGGGCTCTTGCGCCCGGATTTCAGCGTAAATTCGCCAAACTTAAGTACCTGCTTGCTAAGCGCAAACTCAATAAACTGGCGCTGATACGGTTTCATGGATTCGCTCCTTTCTCTTTTCTCTCTTACAGGCAAAAAAAAGGCGACTCATCAGTCGCCTTTAAAATCAATTTTCTAACGCCGCCTTCTGCGTCGTTACGATAGATTCGATCCCCTCTCGGGCCAACGCCAGCAGAGAGAGCAGCTCTTCGTGGGTAAACGGCTCGCCTTCTGCCGTGCCCTGTACCTCGATGATGCGACCATCTTCGGTCATCACCACGTTCATGTCGGTCTCTGCCGCGGAGTCTTCAACGTACTCCAGATCGCACAGCGCTTCGCCATTGACGATACCTACTGATACCGCCGCCACCATGCCTTTCAGCGGGTTCGCTTTCAGTTTACCGGTCGCAACCAGTTTGTTCAGGGCATCGGCCAGCGCCACACAGGCTCCGGTAATAGAGGCAGTACGGGTGCCGCCGTCCGCCTGGATCACGTCGCAGTCCAGGGTGATGGTGAACTCGCCCAGGGTTTTCAGATCAACAGCGGCGCGCAGCGCACGCGCGATCAGACGCTGGATCTCCATGGTGCGACCGCCCTGCTTGCCCTTCGCCGCTTCGCGGGCGTTACGGGTGTGGGTGGAGCGTGGCAGCATGCCATATTCGGCAGTGATCCAGCCCTGCCCCTGGCCTTTCAGAAAGCGCGGTACGCCTTCTTCAATGGAGGCGGTGCACAGGACTTTGGTGTCACCAAATTCAACAAGCACGGAACCTTCAGCGTGTTTTGTATAGTTACGGGTCAGGGTGACGGGGCGCACCTGGTTGGCGCTACGACCTGATGGACGCATGATGATATCTCCGGCTTGAAACGAATGTGGCTGCGCATTATACGGATTAAACGCGCTTATTCCTATCCTGAGAAAGCCCCGAAAGCTATAATCCCCCCATCTCTCCTCTGAAAACGGAAAAGTCTATGATCCGCAGTATGACCGCCTACGCCCGCCGTGAAATCAAGGGTAGCTGGGGCAGCGCTACCTGGGAAATGCGCTCGGTAAACCAACGCTATCTTGAAACCTATTTCCGTATGCCAGAACAGTTCCGCAGCCTTGAGCCTGTCGTGCGTGAGCGTATCCGCGCTCGCCTGACCCGCGGAAAGATTGAATGCAACCTGCGTTTTGAGCCCGATGCGAGCGCGCAAGGTGAGCTGATCCTGAACGAGAAACTGGCTAAACAGCTGGTGAACGCCGCTAATTGGGTCAAAATGCAGAGCGACGAAGGCGAAATTAACCCGGTGGATATTCTGCGCTGGCCTGGCGTGATGGCGGCAGGCGAACAGGATCTGGACGCCATTACCGCTGAGATCCTTACCGCGCTGGACAGCACGCTGGACGATTTCATTTTAGCCCGTGAAACCGAAGGTCAGGCGTTGAAAGCGCTGATCGAGCAACGCCTGGAAGGCGTTAGCGGTGAAGTGGCGAAAGTCCGCGCCCATATGCCGGAGATTCTGCAGTGGCAGCGTGAGCGTCTGGTCGCCAAACTGGAAGATGCCGAAGTCCAGCTGGAAAACAACCGTCTCGAACAGGAGCTGGTGCTGATGGCCCAGCGTATCGATGTGGCGGAAGAGCTGGATCGTCTGGAAGCGCACGTCAAAGAGACCTACAACATCCTGAAGAAGAAAGAGGCCGTGGGCCGTCGTCTCGACTTTATGATGCAGGAATTCAACCGCGAGTCGAACACGCTGGCGTCCAAGTCTATCAACGCCGAAGTCACTAACTCTGCGATTGAACTGAAGGTGCTTATTGAGCAGATGCGCGAACAGATTCAGAATATCGAATAAACATTAGCGCGCGTTTTTCGCTATTAATGGTCCCGCTAAGGGACCATTGTCAATTAATGACTTTAAGTATGTCCTGAATCCCACCTGCGCATCAGAATATAAGAACTCCTTTTCTATTTTTGTTAGAATGCACGCCGCACTCAATATTCTTATCTTTCCTCTCAGGAAACATAATGGCAAACATCAACTTATCCTTAGAGGAAGCCTCCAGCCTCTCAGTTGACCGCGATTTCCGGCAGGACATTAACCTGCTGCGCGGAATAGCCATTCTTTCTGTAGTGTTTTATCACTTTATCGCCACCCTGCTGCCCGGCGGTTTCGCTGGTGTGGATGTGTTTTTCGTTATCTCCGGCTTCTTGATGACCAAAATCATCGCCACAGGCCTTGAGCGAAATAGCTTCAACCTTATTCAGTTTTATGCCGCGCGCTGTAAAAGAATAATTCCCGCGCTGCTGGCGATGTGTCTGATCGTCGCCGCGACGACCTTTTTCTGGTTGCCAACAAATGAGTACCAGAAACTCGGAAATTATATTGGCTATGCTGCCTTATTTATATCCAATCTGAAACTTAACAAAGAGTCCGGGGACTATTTTGCTCCCGACTCCCATGAGAACTGGTTTTTACATACCTGGTCATTGTCCGTCGAATGGCAATTTTATCTGGTGTTACCCTTCATTATGATGGGGCTCTATCCCCTCAGAAAAAAACTGAACACCGGTTTATGCCTGGCCATACTCACCGTTGCGTCGTTTATCGTGAGTGTCACCCACACGCCCAACGCTGCGGCCACCAGCTTCTACCTGATGCCTTATCGCGCCTGGGAGATGTTATGCGGTGGGCTGGTGTGGTATGCCTCGCAGCGCTTTGTGATGCCGTTGATGCTTCGCCCGGTTGCGGCAATCGCGGGTTACACGCTGATCCTGCTGTCACTCTTTTTCATCACCGCTGAGCATGCCTGGCCAGGACCGCTGACCTTACTGCCCGTCGCGGGCGCGATGCTGGTGATCTACAGCGACTACCAGCCGCTGGTGAGCCTGTTCGACCGTAATTTTCGCTGGGCGGGGCTGAGCTCGTACTCCGTCTATTTATGGCACTGGCCTGTGGCGGTGGTTCTGCTCTACAGCGGAAAGCTGCACAACGGGCTGTGGGTCATGAGCGCGATTGCGCTCTCCTTCGCCATCGGCTGGCTGTCGTGGGTGCTGATTGAGCAACCCGGCAAAAATTACCTTAGCCAGCGTTCAAGCCGCGCTTTCTGGTTGATCCTCTTTGCCTGCGTAGGTGTCGCCTGGCTGTTCAGCTATCTGGTGAAAAACCAGATCGTGGTCAGCCAGCCCGACCCGCTCGTCAATAAAATCGCGCTGGAAGCCACCAACAAAAACTACGCTGCCAATCCTAAAACGCACCTGAGCGCCTATGGCACAGGGAAGCCCGTCGCCATCATCATTGGCGACAGCCATGCGGAAGCCACCGCAACCGCGCTGGCAGAAGCGGCGCAAGGTAGGGGCTCTGTTATCGGGATCACCTACTCTGGCTGTCCGACGCTGGCAAGGGGCGAACTGGGGGCGCGCAATCGATGCGGGGAATTTAACCGCTCTCTCCCTTCAAGGCTGAAGGATTACGCGCCGGACGTACCGGTGGTGATTGTGAACCGCCTGACGCACTATGCCGAAAAGCAGCTTGTCACCTTCGGGGCCGGGCAGCAAAACAAGCAGGACTACCTGCGTCAGTACTCTGATGCCATCGTTGATATGGCATGCTCGCTCAACAGTACGCGTCCTGTTTATCTGGTGAATCCGATCCCCGAGATGGCGCAAAACGTTCCCCGCACGTTATCTCATCGCCTGATGACCGGCAAAACCACGCACGACTTATCCATACCCGTCGCGACTTACGCCAAACAAAACGCCGTTATTTTGCAGGCGCAGGCGCGGGCGGCAAAACAGTGTGGCGTTCAGGTGCTCGATCCCACCGCCTGGCTCTGTACGGCGGGCCGCTGCATGGGCAGTAAGAATTTACAACCATGGTATTTCGACGATAACCACCTCAGCGAAACCGGGAATAAGATGCTGGTGCCGATGTTCCGGCAGATTTTTAGCCCCCAGCAGCGTTAAAGGCCAAATTAATCTAATGCAATATCTATGTTAAAAACAGGTAATAGACCTCTTTAAGCCAAAGTTGCATTAGATAATCTAATGCATATTCGATCGCACAAAAAAATCTAAATCGTGAGCCAGAGCACAAAACGTTACCCTGACGCTCTTATTTCTGGGGGTAACATGCTGCTGCATATCCTGTATCTGATCGGTATCACCGCTGAAGCCATGACCGGCGCCCTCGCCGCCGGACGTCGTCGTATGGACACCTTCGGCGTCATTATTATTGCCACTGCCACGGCGCTGGGTGGCGGCTCCGTTCGGGATATCCTGCTGGGCCACTATCCGCTCGGCTGGGTCCAACATCCTGAGTATGTGATTATTGTGGCCGTCGCCGCCGTGTTGACCACCATTGCCGCCCCGGTTATGCCCCATCTGCGCCGTCTGTTTCTGGTGCTGGATGCCCTCGGCCTGATCGTCTTCTCCATTATTGGCGCCCAGGTCGCGCTGGATATGGGCCAGGGCCCGGTGATCGCCACTATCGCGGCGGTGATCACCGGCGTCTTTGGCGGCGTGCTGCGCGATATGTTCTGTAAACGCATCCCGCTGGTCTTTCAGAAAGAACTCTACGCTGGCGTCTCTTTCGCCTCCGCCGTGCTCTATGTCGCTTTGCAGCATTACGTGAGCAATCAGGATGTGGTGATCATCTCCACGCTCTTATTTGGCTTTACCGCCCGCATGCTGGCGCTGCGTCTGAAACTGGGATTACCCGTTTTTTATTACACCCACGATAGTCACTAAAAGCCCTCTACGCCCTGTTCACCCAGCCAGGAAGCCAGGGCGTTAACGGTGGGATGATGAACAAAATCCACCAGCCTGTGCGCCTTTTCCGGGCCGATGCCCGGCACCTGATGCCAGCGTAACGCATCTCTCTCCAGTAACTGCTGCCACTGCCGATCGCTAAGCGCGCGCAGGGCCCTTCGCGGCAGGGGAACGCCAAGCGCATCCAGCCAGCGGGTAAAAGGCTGACGGCGAACCAGATTGAATTGATGCCAGAGCCGCAGGCCCCGCTCTGACGTTATGCCGGGTGTGTGTTGCAACTGCTCCTGACTGAGCGCCAGCCAGGAAAAGAGATGTTCAAAGTGGTGCGCCTGATGCAGCGACTGCCAGCCAGCCTCACCCAGCCCGGCGATATTTAACACCGACGACGAACTCAGCCACTTCAGCCGGGCCATAAACTGCCCGTGGCACTCCGGCGCGGCATAAAAACAGGTGAGCGGGGTAAAACGCCTTTCTGGCGGCACGGGTTTGCGGCGATCGCTCCCCCGCCAGACGACGTTATCCACGCGCGGGATCCCCTGCCCGGCCAGACTAATTTGGATCTGATCCCCCGGCGCAATATCCAGCGCCTGCCAGCGTCCCACTGACCCGAGGTTTACGCGCTGCACCTGCTTATCATCAAGCTGTACGGGCTCCAGGATGGCAACCACCGCGATCCTGCCGGTACGCCCCACGGTGAAATTGATGGCCCGAACTTCGGCAACCCGGGCGACCGGCGCATATTTCCACGCCACGACCCAACTGCCCTCGCCGGGAAGCCAGCGGTGACCCGGAGGCTCCTGCGCCGAGCGGATGATGACCCCATCGGTCACAAACGGCAGGGGCGATGTAAACCAGCGTTCGCGTATTTTTTCTGCTGACTCCAGCGAACTGACTTTATGCGTCCATAACCCGGTAAGGGTGAACCCTGCCTGGGTTAATGCCTGTAGCCGTTCAGGCATCGAGGCGGGGCCGTCCGGCCATGCCCAGATGAAAATACCGATCTTATCCAGCCCTGCGCCGGTATCGTGTCGCATCATCGTCCCGGCGACTTTTGCCCGCGCATTCATCCCACCCATCTGCTTCTGGATATGGTTATCGCGCAGTAAAAAGAGCTCCCCCTGCAACACGCTGTTGGCAAGCGGGCCTTTTACCTGCCCGGGAACCGAGGCGATGCGTTTTACTTTCTCCGTCCAGTCTTCGCCTTTAAGTCCGTCGCCACGGCTGGTGGCCTGCACCAGTTGACCCTGGCGGTAGACCAGCGTGACCGCCACACCATCCACTTTTGGCTGGATCCAGAGATCGCGACGCGACTGCATCCACTGGCGGAGCGCTGTTTTATCGGCTATCTTCGCGACTCCAGTGTGGCCGACCGGGTGCCTGACCGAACCACCCGCAGCCACCGGTACGTCTGCCGCCTGTTCGTCGCCAAAGCAGTGCCGCCACTGTTTAAGCCTTGCCGCCAGCTGGTCATAGACTTCGTCGTTGACGTCGCTGGTGCCCTGTTGCCAGTACGCCTTATCCCAGCGTGCTATTTGCGCGCTGAGCCTGGCTATCTCCTGCTCTGCCTGGGTAGGCGACCAGACCGGGCATATCGCCTGACCGGCACTGCTCCAGATTGCTAACAGCACGCTAAAATATCGCCACATCGTCACTCCTCCCTGTTTTGCAGGGGGTATAACGCGAAGCACAGCCGCAGGCGAGAGGCAAAAAACGACTTTACGAGGCAATCTCAGAATTAAATCTTTGTTGCAGCAAACGCCCCATAAAACCGGAAAAAGGTACGCAAAAATCAACCGGAATGCGGAAAAAGTGTGACAAAGGCTACGTCACGAAGCGGCGACGTGTATAATAAGCCCGTATGTAGGACTTCAACGCTATCAACATACAAAGACTCTCATGGCTCAAGGCACGCTTTATATTGTTTCTGCCCCAAGTGGCGCGGGTAAATCCAGCCTGATTCAGGCGCTGTTAAAAACCCAACCGTTGTACGATACGCAGGTTTCTGTTTCTCACACCACGCGCGCGCCGCGTCCGGGTGAAGTACACGGTGAACACTATTTCTTTGTCGATCACGATGAATTCAGAACGATGATTGGCAGAGATGCGTTTCTTGAACACGCTGAGGTCTTCGGTAACTATTACGGCACCTCGCGTGAAACCATCGAGCAAGTGCTGTCGACCGGCGTAAACGTATTCCTGGATATCGACTGGCAGGGCGCGCAGCAGATTCGCCAGAAAATGCCCGATTCACGCAGCATTTTTATTTTGCCGCCATCGAAAGATGAGCTGGATCGCCGTCTCCGTGGCCGCGGCCAGGATAGCGAAGAGGTTATCGCAAAACGTATGGCCCAGGCAGTTGCGGAAATGAGCCATTACGCCGAATATGATTACCTGATTGTGAATGATGATTTTGACGCCGCCCTGAGCGATCTCAAAACTATCCTTCGCGCCGAACGTCTGCGTATGAGCCGCCAGAAGCAGCGACATGACGCATTAATCACCAAACTGTTGGCAGACTGAACCCACATTCAGTATCATGCCCAGTCATTTCTTCATCTGTGGAGCATTTTAAGTATGGCACGCGTAACTGTTCAGGACGCTGTAGAGAAAATTGGTAACCGTTTTGACCTGGTGCTGGTCGCCGCGCGTCGCGCTCGTCAGATGCAGTCAGGCGGTAAAGATCCACTGGTACCGGAAGAAAACGATAAAACTACCGTTATCGCACTGCGCGAAATCGAAGAAGGCCTGATCAACAGCCAGATCCTCGATGTTCGTGAGCGCCAGGAGCAGCAAGAGCAGGAAGCCGCAGAACTGCAGGCCGTTACCGCCATTGCTGAAGGTCGTCGTTAATTAAACCTGCGGGTCGCCCTTGTATCTGTTTGAAAGCCTGAATCAACTGATTCAAACCTACCTGCCGGTAGATCAGATTAAACGTCTCCAGCAGGCGTATCTCGTTGCACGTGACGCTCACGAGGGTCAGACACGTTCAAGCGGTGAACCCTATATCACGCACCCGGTAGCGGTGGCCTGTATTCTGGCCGAGATGAAACTCGACTATGAAACACTGATGGCCGCCCTGCTGCATGACGTGATCGAAGACACCCCTGCCACCTACCAGGATATGGAACAGCTGTTTGGCAAAAGCGTTGCCGAACTAGTGGAAGGGGTCTCTAAGCTTGACAAGCTGAATTTCCGCGACAAGAAAGAGGCGCAGGCCGAAAACTTTCGCAAGATGATCATGGCGATGGTGCAGGATATCCGCGTCATTCTGATCAAACTTGCCGACCGTACCCACAATATGCGCACGCTGGGCTCGCTTCGCCCGGACAAACGTCGCCGTATTGCCCGTGAAACCCTCGAAATCTACAGCCCACTGGCGCACCGTTTAGGTATTCATCACATTAAAACCGAGCTGGAAGAGCTGGGTTTTGAAGCGTTGTACCCGAACCGCTTCCGTGTGATCAAAGAGGTGGTGAAAGCCGCGCGTGGCAACCGTAAAGAGATGATTCAGAAGATCCTCTCGGAAATCGAAGGGCGTTTGCAGGAAGCCGGTATTCCCTGTCGCGTCAGCGGTCGCGAAAAGCATTTGTACTCTATCTACTGCAAAATGGTGCTTAAAGAGCAGCGTTTTCACTCGATCATGGATATCTACGCCTTCCGCGTGATCGTTCATGACGCCGACACCTGTTATCGCGTGCTCGGTCAGATGCACAGCCTCTATAAGCCGCGTCCGGGCCGAATGAAAGACTATATCGCCATTCCAAAAGCGAACGGATATCAGTCTCTGCACACCTCGATGATTGGCCCGCACGGCGTGCCGGTTGAGGTGCAAATTCGTACCGAAGATATGGATCAGATGGCGGAGATGGGTGTTGCCGCGCACTGGGCCTACAAAGAGCACGGCGAAACCAGCACTACCGCGCAAATCCGCGCCCAGCGCTGGATGCAGAGCCTGCTGGAGCTGCAACAGAGCGCCGGTAGCTCGTTTGAATTCATCGAGAGCGTTAAATCCGATCTCTTCCCGGATGAGATTTACGTTTTCACACCAGAAGGGCGCATTGTCGAGCTGCCTGCTGGTGCCACGCCGGTCGACTTCGCCTACGCCGTGCATACCGATATCGGTCATGCCTGCGTGGGGGCACGCGTCGACAGGCAGCCGTATCCGCTGTCACAGCCGTTGACCAGTGGCCAGACGGTAGAAATCATTACCGCCCCAGGCGCGCGTCCGAACGCGGCGTGGCTCAACTTCGTCGTGAGCTCGAAAGCGCGCGCCAAGATCCGTCAGCTGCTGAAGAACCTCAAACGCGATGACTCCGTCAGCCTGGGTCGTCGTCTGCTCAACCATGCGTTGGGGGGTAGCCGCAAGCTGGCTGAGATCCCGAAAGAGAGCATTCAGCACGAGCTGGAGCGTATGAAGCTCGCCTCGCTTGATGACCTGCTGGCAGAGATCGGTCTTGGCAACGCGATGAGCGTGGTGGTGGCGAAGAACCTGCAGCAGGGTGAAACCTCGGTGCCGCAGCCGTCATCAACCAGCCACGGTCATCTGCCGATCAAGGGCGCCGACGGCGTACTGATCACCTTTGCCAAGTGCTGCCGCCCTATCCCTGGCGATCCGATTATCGCCCACGTCAGCCCGGGTAAAGGTCTGGTTATCCATCACGAATCCTGTCGTAACATCCGCGGCTATCAGAAAGAGCCAGAGAAGTTTATGGCGGTCGAGTGGGATAAAGAGACCGAGCAGGAATTTATCACCGAGATCAAGGTAGATATGTTCAACCACCAGGGCGCGCTGGCGAACCTGACCGCGGCGATCAATACCGCCTCTTCGAATATTCATAGCCTGAATACCGAAGAGAAGGATGGCCGGGTCTACAGCGCCTTTATTCGTCTGACCGCGCGTGACCGTGTGCATCTGGCGAATATCATGCGTAAAATCCGCGTGATGGCTGACGTCATTAAAGTCACCCGTAACCGAAACTAGTTTTATGAACTCAACGCGTTATGCCCGGATCTGCGAAATGCTCGCCAGGCGTCAGCCCGATCTGACGGTGTGCATGGAGCAGGTGCATAAACCTCATAACGTTGCTGCTATCGTTCGTACCGCTGATGCCGTCGGCGTGCATGAAGTGCACGCCGTCTGGAAGGGGACGCGGATGCGTCCTATGGCCTCGGCTGCCGCAGGCAGCAACAGCTGGGTACAGGTCAAAGCCCACGACACTATTGGCGAAGCCATTTCGCATCTGAAAGGGCGCGGCATGCAGATTCTGGCGACCCACCTTTCCGACAAAGCCGTCGATTTCCGTGAAATTGATTACACCCGCCCGACCTGCATTCTGATGGGTCAGGAGAAGACGGGGATCACCCAGGAAGCCTTAGATCTGGCGGATCAGGACATCATCATTCCGATGATCGGCATGGTGCAGTCGCTGAACGTCTCCGTGGCCTCCGCCCTCATTCTGTATGAAGCCCAGCGTCAGCGGCAAAATGCCGGGATGTACAAACGCGAGAACAGTATGCTGCCGGACGATGAGCAGCAGCGCCTGCTGTTTGAAGGCGGTTATCCGGTGCTGGCCAGAGTGGCGAAGCAGAAAAAATTACCGTACCCCCACGTGAATCTGCAGGGCGAGATTGAAGCCGATGCGACGTGGTGGGCGACGATGCAGGCGGCGAAGTAAATTATGCAGGGCCGTCTGCTGGATGCTGTGCCGCTCAATTCCCTGACGGGTGTTGGCGCAGCCCAGAGCAGCAAACTGGCGAAAATTGGCCTGCATACCGTGCAGGATCTCCTCCTGCACCTCCCCCTGCGTTACGAAGACCGCACTCAGCTTTACCAGATTGGTGAACTCCTGCCTGGCATTTACGCCACCGTTGAAGGCGAAGTCCTGAACTGCAACATCACCTTCGGCGGTCGCCGGATGATGACCTGCCAGATCAGCGACGGCTCCGGCATCCTGACGATGCGCTTTTTTAACTTCAATGCGGCAATGAAAAACAGCCTCGCCACTGGACGACGGGTGCTGGCCTATGGCGAAGCCAAACGCGGGAAATATGGCGCGGAGATGATCCACCCGGAGTACCGCGTGCAGGGCGATCTCAGCACGCCGGAGATGCAGGAGACGCTGACGCCGGTCTATCCGACCACCGAAGGCGTTAAGCAGGCGACGCTGCGCAAGCTGACCGATCAGGCGCTGGAGCTGCTGGACACCTGTGCCATTGCCGAACTTCTGCCGCCGGAGCTGGCGCAGGGGATGATGAGCCTGCCGGATGCGTTGCGTACTCTCCATCGCCCGCCGCCCTCACTGCTGTTGAGCGATTTAGAGAGCGGGCAACACCCGGCGCAGCGACGTCTTATTCTCGAAGAGCTACTGGCGCACAACCTGAGCATGCTGGCGCTGCGCGCCGGGGCACAGCGTTTTCACGCCCTGCCGCTCCCGGCCCGTAACGATTTAAAAGAGAGGCTTCTGGCCTCGCTGCCGTTTAAACCCACCGGGGCGCAGGCCCGCGTCACCGCCGAGATCGAGCATGATATGGCGCTGGACGTACCGATGATGCGCCTGGTGCAGGGCGACGTAGGCTCGGGCAAAACGCTGGTGGCCGCCCTGGCCGCATTACGCGCCATTGCCCACGGCAGACAGGTCGCCCTGATGGCGCCTACCGAACTGCTGGCCGAACAGCACGCCAACAATTTCCGCGCCTGGTTTGCACCGCTCGGCGTGGAGGTGGGCTGGCTTGCCGGTAAACAAAAAGGTAAAGCGCGACAGGCACAGCAGGAGGCGATTGCCAGCGGTCAGGTGCAGATGATTGTCGGCACCCATGCCATCTTCCAGGAACAGGTGCAGTTCCACGGTCTGGCGCTGGTGATTATCGACGAGCAGCACCGTTTTGGTGTGCATCAGCGTCTGGCGCTGTGGGAGAAAGGTCTCCAGCAGGGTTATCATCCGCACCAGCTGATCATGACCGCCACGCCCATTCCCCGCACCCTGGCGATGACCGCCTATGCCGATCTCGATACCTCCGTTATCGACGAGCTGCCCCCGGGCCGCACGCCGGTGACCACCGTCGCCATCCCGGATACGCGCCGCAGCGACATCATCGATCGGGTGCGCAACGCCTGCCTGCAGGAAGGGCGTCAGGCCTACTGGGTCTGTACCCTGATTGAAGAGTCCGATCTGCTGGAAGCGCAGGCGGCAGAAGCCACGTGGGAAGAGTTAAAGCTGGCCCTGCCGGAGCTGAACGTCGGGCTGGTGCATGGCCGGATGAAACCTGCGGAAAAACAGGCGGTGATGCAGGCCTTCAAGCAGGGCGAACTGCATCTGCTGATTGCCACCACGGTGATTGAAGTGGGGGTGGACGTGCCTAACGCCAGCCTGATGATCATCGAAAACCCGGAACGTCTGGGTCTGGCGCAGCTGCACCAGCTGCGTGGCCGCGTCGGACGTGGCGCGGTGGCCTCGCACTGCGTATTGCTCTATAAAGCCCCGCTGTCGAAAACAGCGCAAAAACGTTTGCAGGTGTTACGCGACAGCAATGACGGCTTTGTGATTGCGCAACAGGATCTGGAGATCCGTGGGCCGGGAGAGTTGCTCGGCACCCGTCAGACCGGTAACGCCGAGTTTAAAGTAGCAGATTTGATGCGCGATCAGGGCATGATCCCCGAAGTTCAGCGTCTGGCACGCCATATTCATGAACGCTACCCCGAACAGGCGGCAGCGTTAATCGATCGCTGGATGCCAGAGACCGGGCGTTACTCGAACGCCTGATCAGCCGAAGATAGGCAGCATCAGATAGAGCTTAATCACGATCGCGTTGACGATATCAATAAAGAACGCCCCCACCATCGGCACCACCAGAAACGCCATATGCGACGGACCGAAACGCTCGGTAATGGCCTGCATGTTGGCGATCGCCGTCGGCGTGGCCCCCAGACCAAAGCCGCAATGGCCGGCCGCCAGCACCGCCGCATCGTAGTTTTTACCCATCATCCGCCAGGTAACGAACATGGCGTACAGCGCCATAAACAGGGCCTGCACGATCAGGATCGCCAGCATTGGCAGCGCAAGCGAGGCCAGCTCCCACAGCTTCAGGCTCATCAGCGCCATCGCCAGGAACAGCGACAGGCAGACGTTGCCCAACACCGACACCGCCCGCTCAAAGACGCGATAAAAGCCCATCAGGGCCAGGCCGTTGCTGAGGATCACCCCCACAAACAATACGCAGACAAAGACCGGCAGCTCCAGCACGGTGCCAGCCAGCAATTGCGCAATCACCTTGCCCACCGTCAGGCAGATGGCGATCAGGGCGATGGTTTCAATCAGCACCAGGGAGGTGATCATGCGTCCGACGTCCGGCTTTTCAAATGCCGATGGCGTCAACTCATCGTCCGGGCAGCCATTCGGGTTGGTGGAGCGCTTCACCAGAAAGCGCGCGACCGGTCCGCCGATCAGGCCGCCCAACACCAGCCCGAAGGTGGCGCAGGCCATTGCCACTTCGGTGGCATTCTGGAAGCCATAGCGTTCAACAAACAGCTTGCTCCAGGCCGCGCCGGTACCGTGACCGCCCGACAGGGTAATCGAACCGGCCAGCAGGCCCATCAGTGGGTCCAGCCCCAGCAGCGACGCCATGCCGATGCCGATGGCGTTCTGCATCACCAGCAGACCGACCACCACAATTAAGAACACCCCAAGCACCTTCCCGCCTGCCCGCAGGCTGGAGAGGTTGGCGTTCAGGCCGATAGTGGCGAAAAAGGCCAGCATCAGCGGGTCTTTTAAGGTCATATCAAAGTTGATTTCCCAGCCCATGCTTTTTTTCAGCACCAGCAGCGCGATGGCGGCCAGCAATCCGCCCGCAACGGGCTCCGGGATGGTGTATTTTCTGAGGAAGGGAACGCTGTGAACCAGTTTACGGCCAAGCAGTAAAACGAGAGTTGCCGCAACGAGGGTCGACAACGTATCGAGATGAATCATAGTGGGCTCCTTTTAAGGCACGTGCTCCATCAACATGCGCGTTTTCCTGTAACGTTTGCGTGTTATAAGCGCAATCGGGAGCAGGAGTGTAATGAACTTTGCCGCATCAGGACAGAAAAAGCCGTCCTGGACGGGTGAATTTATCAACGTTTTTTGTTAGCAATCGTTTGCTTTTCTCATCCACTCGGCTAAAATGCCCGCTTTTCCTCCAGGGGTTTGCAGCAGATGTCCGTTAACGCCATTGAACAGCAGGATGCGCAACCGATTGCGCAGACGCAAAACAGTGAACTGATTTACCGTCTTGAAGACCGTCCGCCGCTGGCGCAGACCTTGTTTGCCGCCTGTCAGCATCTGCTGGCGATGTTTGTTGCCGTTATTACCCCCGCTCTGCTGATCTGCCAGGCTCTCGGTTTACCGGCGCAGGACACCCAGCACATTATCAGCATGTCACTGTTTGCCTCGGGCGTGGCCTCCATCATTCAGATTAAAGCCTGGGGGCCGGTGGGCTCCGGTCTGCTGTCGATTCAGGGTACCAGCTTTAACTTTGTTGCCCCGCTGATCATGGGCGGTACAGCGCTGAAAACCGGCGGCGCGGATGTGCCTACCATGATGGCGGCGCTGTTCGGCACCCTGATGCTGGCAAGCTGCACCGAGATGGTGATCTCCCGCGTTCTGCACCTGGCGCGCCGCATTATTACCCCGCTGGTCTCCGGCGTAGTGGTGATGATTATCGGCCTGTCGCTGATTCAGGTGGGTCTGACCTCCATCGGCGGCGGCTACGCGGCGATGAACGACCACACCTTCGGCGCCCCGAAAAACCTGCTGCTGGCGGGCATCGTGCTGGCGATCATTATTCTGCTTAACCGTCAGCGTAACCCGTACCTGCGCGTCGCCTCGCTGGTGATCGCCATGGCGGCAGGCTACCTGGCCGCCTGGGCGATGGGCATGCTGCCGCAGTCTGTTGCGCCGACCGACAGCCCGCTGATCATGGTGCCGACGCCGCTCTACTACGGCCTGGGCATTGACTGGAGCCTGCTGCTGCCGCTGATGCTGGTGTTTATGATCACCTCGCTGGAAACCATAGGCGACATTACCGCGACCTCTGACGTCTCTGAGCAGCCGGTCTCTGGCCCGCTGTATATGAAGCGCCTGAAAGGCGGCGTGCTGGCAAACGGTCTGAACTCGTTTGTCTCCGCCGTGTTCAACACCTTCCCGAACTCCTGCTTCGGCCAGAACAACGGCGTGATCCAGCTGACCGGCGTTGCCAGCCGCTACGTGGGCTTTGTCGTGGCGCTGATGCTGGTTTTACTGGGCCTGTTCCCTGCGGTGAGCGGCTTTGTGCAGCACATTCCTGAGCCGGTCCTGGGCGGCGCAACGCTGGTGATGTTTGGCACCATCGCGGCATCGGGGGTGCGTATCGTCTCCCGCGAGCCGCTGAACCGCCGCGCTATCATGATCATCGCCCTGTCGCTGGCGGTGGGTCTGGGTGTTTCTCAGCAGCCGCTGATCCTGCAGTTTGCCCCGGACTGGGTGAAGAATCTGCTCTCTTCCGGCATCGCCGCCGGTGGGATCACCGCTATCGTCCTGAACCTGATTTTCCCGCCAGAAAAGAACTGATCTCCCTTTACGGCAGCAGGCAACTGCTGCCGTGACACGTAATTACACCATTCCCGCCTTGAGCATTGCGTATAAATCGTGCATAACTCCTTTATGTTCGTTTTACGTGATGGAAGACCATGAAATTTATTGGAAAGCTTCTCGTCGGTATTCTGGCCGTTCTGCTTATTGCGATCCTCGCGCTCTATATCCTTGTACAAACGCGCTGGGGCGCAGCGCACGTCAGCAGCTGGATCACGGTAAACACCGATTACGAACTCAATTTCGACCTGATGGATCACCGTTTCTCGTCGCCCACGCACCTGGTGCTGAAAAACGTCACATTCGGGCGCGACGGCCAACCCGCGACGCTGGTCGCCAAAATGGTGGATATCGGCGTGAGCAGCCGTCAGCTCACCGATCCGCTGCACATGGATACCATCACCCTGTTTGACGGCACGCTGAACCTCTCGCCCCAGACTGCCCCGCTCCCCTTCCAGGCCGATCGCCTGCTGCTGAACAACATGGCGTTTAACAGCCCGAACACTGAATGGGATCTCAGCGCCCAGAAGGTGACCGGCGGCGTGCGCCCCTGGGACCCCGAAGCGGGCAACGTGCTGGGGAAAAAAGCGCAGATCCAGATCAGCGCCGGGTCGCTGACGCTGAACGGCGTCCCGGCCAGCAACGTGCTGATTGAAGGTGAACTGAACGGTAAAGAGGTGGTGCTGACCACCATCGGCGCAGATATGGCCCGGGGCTCGCTCACCGGCACCGCGCGTCGCGACGCCAACGGCGGCTGGAAGGTGGACAACATGCGCCTGAATGAGATCCGCCTGCAGAGCGATAAATCCCTGTCCGACTTTTTTGCCCCGATTACTACCCTGCCATCGTTGCAGATTGGCCGCCTCGACGTGACCGACGCCCGTCTGCAGGGGCCGGACTGGGCGGTGACCGATCTCGATTTAAACCTGCGCAACCTGACCCTGAGCCAGGGCGACTGGCAAAGCGAGGATGGCCGCCTGTCGATGAACGCCAGTGAGTTTATCTACGGTTCACTGCATCTGTTCGATCCCATCCTGAACGCTGAATTCTCCCCGCAGGGGATCGCCCTGCGCCAGTTTACCTCACGCTGGGAAGGCGGGATGGTACGCACCTCCGGCAACTGGTTGCGCAGCGGTAAAGCCCTGGTGCTGGATGATGTCGCCGTCGCCGGGCTGGAATACACCCTGCCGGAAAACTGGAAAACACAGTGGATGACGACCCTGCCGGAGTGGCTGAACAGCGTCACGCTGCGCAAATTTGGCCTGAGCCGCAACCTGGTGATCGATGTCGACTCCACCTTCCCGTGGCAGATCACCGCTCTCGATGGCTATGGCACCAACCTGCAACTGGCGAAAGATCGCGAGTGGGGGGTCTGGTCAGGCACCGCCACCCTGAACGGCGCGGCCGCCACCTTTAATCGCGTGGACGTGCGCCGTCCGTCGCTGTCGCTTACCGCCAACGCCTCGACGATTGCCATCAATGAACTGAGCGCCTTTACCGAGAAAGGGATCCTGGAAGCGAAGGCCAGCGTATCGCAGACCCCGGTGCGCCAGACCACCGTCAATCTGACCGGGCGCGGCGTGCCGTTGAACATCATCCAGCAGTGGGGCTGGCCAGCGCTGCCGGTGTCCGGCGACGGCAATCTTCAGCTCACCGCCAGCGGCAATGTGCAGAAAGATTCCCCGCTGAAACCGACGGTCAACGGCAGGCTGAATGCGGTAAATATGGATAAGCAACAGGTGACCCAGACGATGACGGGCGGGGCGGTAAATACGGTGGCACCACCACCCGCACCATAATGTGGGCCCGGTAAGCGCAGCGCCGCCGGGCATCAGACCGCACTGCATTGCCGGGTGGCGGCTTCGCCTTACCCGGCCTACAAAACCCACAGCCTGCACGATCCGTAGGCTTGGTAAGCGCAGCGCCACCGGGCATCAGACCACGCTGCATTGCCGGATGGCGGCTTCGCCTTACCCGGCCTACACAACCTACAGCCTGCGCGATCCGTAGGCCCGGCAAGCAACGCGCCGCCGGGCATCAGACCGCACTGCATTGCCGGGTGGCGGCTTCGCCTTACCCGGCCTACACAACCCACAGCCTGCGCGATCCGTAGGCCCGGCAAGCAACGCGCCGCCGGGCTTTTCCAGACAACTCAGAGGTGAACCACCACCTCATCCCCTTCGGCTTTCACCACCACGCCCCACTCGCTACCGATGTGAGATGCGCCTTTCACGCCGCTAATCTGCGGCACATTGCGCAGGCAGACCGTCCAGTTCCGCGCCTCGCCGCTCCCTTTCAGGGTGACGGCATCGCCGCTGCGCGTCGCGGTCAGGGTAAAGGCCACGGCACCGTTCGCCGCAGGAACTTCGCTTACCGCCGTGGCGCCATCGGCCAGGTTAAACAGCTGGAAGGCGGTGCCTTCGTTCCAGGCGTAGTCCGGTTTCTGGTCGTTGTTACCCAGCGCCAGCAGGGTGTTGTCGCGCACGTAGACCGGCAGGCTCTTGAAATCGTGCTGCTGTTTGTGCCAGCGGCTGCCCTGCAATTCGTCGTTATGCCACAGGTGCGTCCAGCGCCCTTCCGGCAGGTAAAACTGCACGTCGCCCGCCTCGCTGAATACCGGCGCCACCATCACCGCATCGCCCAGCATATACTGGCGGTCGAGATAGTCGCAGGCCGGATCGTCCGGGAACTCGAGCATCATCGCCCGCAGCATTGGCGTGCCGAACTCGCGGGCCAGCGCCGCCTGGCGATAGAGGTACGGCATCATCCGGCATTTCAGCTGGGTAAAGTGGCGCACCACATCACAGGACTCGTCATCATACGCCCACGGCACCCGGTAGGATTTGCTGCCATGCAGGCGGCTGTGGCTGGAGAGCAGCCCGAACGCGCACCAGCGTTTGTAGACGTGCGCCGGGGCGGTGTTTTCGAACCCGCCGATATCGTGGCTCCAGAACCCGAATCCGGAGAGCCCGATCGACAGCCCGCCGCGCAGGCTTTCGGCCATCGATTCATAGTTGGCGTAGCAGTCGCCGCCCCAGTGAACCGGGAACTGTTGCGCCCCCACCGAGGCCGAGCGAGCAAACAGCACCGCCTCTTCCTCGCCCACCGTCTCTTTCAGCACGTTCCACACCAGTTCGTTATAGATGTAGGCGTAATGGTTGTGCATTTTCTGCGGATCGGAACCGTCGAACCACTGCACGTCGGTCGGAATGCGCTCGCCAAAGTCGGTTTTAAAGCAGTCGACGCCGATATCCACCAGGCCTTTCAGCTTGTCGGCGTACCAGGCACAAGCCTCCGGATTGGTGAAGTCGTAGATCGCCAACCCCGGTTGCCATTTATCCCACTGCCACAGGGAGCCATCCGGACGTTTCAGCAGATAGCCCTTCTCTTTCAGCTCTTTAAATACGGGTGATTTCTGCCCGATGTAGGGGTTGATCCACACGCAGACCTTGAGCCCTTTCTCCTTCAGGCGGCGGATCATCCCTTCCGGGTCCGGGAAGGTAACCGGGTCCCACTCAAAGTCGCACCACTGGAAGGCCTTCATCCAGAAGCAGTCGAAGTGGAAGACGTGCAGGGGCAGGTCGCGCTCCGCCATGCCGTCGATAAAGCTGTTCACCGTCGCTTCGTCGTAGTTGGTGGTGAACGAGGTGGTGAGCCACAGCCCGAACGACCACGCTGGCGGCAGCGCCGGACGCCCGGTGAACTGCGTATAGCGATTGAGCACCTCTTTCGGCGTCGGGCCGTCGATGACGAAGTACTCCAGATATTCACCCTCGACGCTGAACTGCACCTTCGACACCTTCTCGGAGCCGATTTCAAAGGAGACGTTTTCCGGGTGGTTCACCAGCACGCCGTAGCCGCGGTTGGTGAGGTAGAACGGGATATTCTTGTATGACTGCTCGGTGCTGGTGCCGCCGTCGCGGTTCCAGGTTTCGACCGTCTGGCCGTTGCGCACCAGGGCGGTAAAGCGCTCGCCCAGGCCATAGACGGTTTCACCCACGCCCAGATCCAGACGCTCAAACATGTAGTTGCGATCGGTATTGCCGTCCTGCACGTAGCCGTTATTTTTCAACTGGCTGCCGGTGATGCGTTGTCCGTTGCGGAAGAAATCCAGCGACCAGAACTCGCCTTTGGTGACGCGCACGCTGATGTTGCCGCTTTTCAGCTCAGCAAACTCCGCGTCGTTTTCAATCTGCATATTAACGTCTTTCAGCACGTTGAGCGGATAGTGTGGGCCGTTATTCAGCGCCCCCTGGAAGTGCTCGATACGCACCCCGACAATCCCCTCCTGCGGCGCAAACAGGCGCACGGTGAACATCAGGGTGTCGAGCTGCCAGGTGCGCTCGCGCACGTCGCGTGGCGCCACATAGACCACCAGGTCGTTGCCCTGCTGCTCCACATCGAATACCTGAACCGGATAGGTCACGTTCAGACCCGGTTGAATTAGCCAGTTTCCATCACTGATTTTCATGCTTTCGTCCTCTTAGTTCTGCAATTCTTTGCTGACCGGCAGGGTGTTAAATTCCTGCTCGTTACGTCGCGCGCCCTGCGCCAGATCGTTCATGATTTTGACCAGGAATGGCGTCTTCAGGCTGTAGTAGCGTTTGGCAATCACCGCGCTCAGCAGGTAGCAAGCGGCGGGTACCAGGGTAAACAGGGCGATGATGATGCTGATGGTGGCGCTGTTCTGGGTTTTTGCTGCGGCATCGTAGCCGCCGCCAGCCAGCATCCAGCCGATTAACGCCCCGCCCAGCGCGAGGCCCAGCTTGAGCACGAACAGCGTGCCCGCAAAGCTGATGCCGGTGAGGCGTTTGCCGTTGGTCCACTCGCCGTAATCGACGGTGTCGGACATCATTACCCACTGGATCGGCGTCACCAACTGGTGCAGCACGCCAATCACGAAGATAAAGCCGAACATAGTGATGCTGGCCTGCATCGGCACGAAGAACATCGCCACGCTCGCCACCGCCAGCAGGGCATTGGTCCACCAGAAGACGCTGACTTTGCATTTCCAGTCGGTGAGCGGTTTCGCCAGCGCGGAGCCAATGAGATTGCCGACGCAGTAGGTGGTAAGGAAGGCGACGAACAGTTCTGGCGAGCCCATGATCCAGGTGACGTAATACATCATCGCCCCGCCGCGCACGCAGACCGCCAGAATGTTGAGGATGGTAAGCAGCCCGACGATGCGCCACTGGTCGTTCTTCCAGATGTCGCGCAGATCTTCGCGCATGGAGGTGGTGCTCGGTGGCACCTGGATGCGCTCTTTGGTGGTGAAGAAGCAGAACGCCAGCATCAGGAACGCTACCACCGACAGCACCGCGATACCGCCCTGGAAGCCGAGCGCTTTATTCTCGCCACCAATCATATTCACCAGCGGCATCATCAGTACCGTGGAGAGCATGCCGCCCGCCGTCGCCAGCACAAAGCGCCAGGACTGGAGGGAGATACGCTGCGTCGGGTCGTTGGTGATCACCCCACCCAGGGCGCAGTACGGGATGTTGACCACGGTATAGAGCACGGTCAGCAGGGTGTAAGTGACAGCAGCGTAGATCATTTTGCCGTTCAGGCTGAGGTCCGGTGTGGTGTAGGCCAGCACGCAGACCAGGCCAAACGGGATCGCCCCGAATAGTATCCACGGGCGGAACTTACCCCAACGGCTGCGGGTGCGGTCGGCTATCAGCCCCATGCAGGGGTCGGAGACAGCATCCAGCGCACGCGCCAGCAGGAACATGGTGCCGACAAACCCGGCGGGGATACCGAAGATATCGGTATAGAAAAACATCATGTAGAGCATAACGTTGTCGAAAATGATGTGACTTGCGGCGTCACCCATGCCGTAACCAATTTTCTCTTTGACGGATAAGACTTCGCTTTTCATTGTTTTTCCTTCACGCGTAGGGCGCTGAGACCGGTTACATTTTTTGTAAACCATTCACCCACGGGCAGGTATTGCGTTTTCTGGTTACTTTTTTACGTTTCTTGTTTTTTGTGATCGCGGTAAAAGTGCGGGGGCGGAAAATGTAAGCTGAGGATTTTCTTAGGGTTTACGCTGGGGGCATAACGCAGGTCAAAAAAGGGGTGAAATAAGTGAGGGAAATGATGGGGTAAATGATTGAAAGTAGCTATAATGCGCCCCGCCTCCATGTAGCAATCGAGGCGCGGAAGATCGTCATCTCCGGTGAGGTGGCTGGACTTCAAATCCAGTTGGGGCCGCCAGCGGTCCTGGGCAGGTTCGACTCCTGTGATCTTCCGCCAAAATGCACCATGAATATTTTTATCTCTTTCACACCTATACGACTCAAATAATAGTCTTGGCAGGCAAAAGATTAGCTTATATCAATAAAAGCTATTTTTTGTGAATCAAATCAAGAAACAATTAGTGACAAGCCGATTCTAAACATTATACTTCTTTTCCGAAGCGGGCGAACTTCGCCCGGCTCTGCTCTTTAAAAAGTCACAAACAGTACAAGGAAATCGAAGCCCTAACAGGCGATCTCGCAAGAGATCATGACCGGCATCCCCATGAGGGGTAATGATTCGCACCGAAAACGCGAAAAATAACCCTTAAATATGGCGACACTTGTCAGGCAAAGCGAGTTAAAAGTCCCATTAGCCAATAGATGTGTTCCTTGTCTTCTTTCACTGGTCAGGCAAAATTTATCTAACCATGGAGAAGAAAAAATGATTTCAATCAACTTGAATATCAACGTGACTAAGAGCTATTACTCATTTTCTGGAGACAGAAAGAGTAAGAAAAAAGAGATTGGCTTGATGGAAGTGGTGAAAAACTTTTGTATGAAAGTGTATCCCTACTTGATTATCTGTAAGGTCGTTTGGATGTTTGCAAGCTTCTTTATCGGATAATTGACTTTTAACTCAAACTTAAATAATAACATTGATGAATAAGCCATATTATAAAAAATCACCTATTGCATCAGTTGAAAAATTATCGCTTACGCTCAACGTTACACCTGAAAGACTTGCAGTCATTGTGGACAACATCCATAATTCTTATAAAACTTTCACGAAAGTTACTGGAAGAAACAAAAAAGAAAGATCTCTTTCGGAGCCGAAAAAGGGTTTAAAGAAGCTGCAAAAAAGAATCAACCAAGAGATCTTTGAAAACGTTTCATTTCCAGATTATCTTCATGGCGGATTAAAAGGTAAAGATTACCTATCAAACGCAAAGGTTCATACCAATAAAAAACATCTTATCTCTTTAGATATTGAGAACTTTTATCCAAGCATTAGCAAAAAAAATGTTCTTGAAATATTTAAATATATGATGCGCTTTCCAGAGGATGTTTCTAAAGTACTTACCGAATTAGTAACTCTTGATGGCCATGTACCACAAGGCTCTTGTTGCTCTAGTTATATAGCGAACCTTGTTTTTTTCAATACAGAATATAATTATGTAAATCAATTAAAAAACAAAGGCTATCACTACACTCGTTTACTAGATGACATTACTATTTCCTCTGATAAGGAACTGGATAAAAAAGAGAAAACTTTTATTATTAATCAAATGAGGGCAATGGTTGAAAAACATCGCTTAAAGATAAATGATGAAAAAACAAAAGTAGAAAGCCACACCGATCTACGCTCTTCTTTTGAAGTGACAGGTCTTTGGACTAAACATAAAAACCCTAAACTTAGAAAGCCTCAACGCAGGCATATTAGGTATTTAGTTTTTATATGCTCTAAACAAGCTGAATACGAACGTACTTCAAATGAATATCATGCTTTGTGGAACAAAGTATCTGGAAAAGTTGCTCAAATGCAAAGAATTGGTCATACCCAAGCCAATCAATTACGTGAGCAACTAACTAAAATATTGCCAATTTATGATGATTTCAAAATTAAGAAAGTAATTTACCTTGCTGATATTTTATCTAAAACAAAAAAAGAAGAAATAACTTTCGCCAAGGTGGAAAGATATAGAAAAATCATTCATAAATTAGATATAGTAAGTAGGAGCAATAAAAAACTTGCTGATAAACACAGAAGTGTTTTGCATACCATATTTAAAGATTGCAAAGTGGAGAGTGAATGATATGGAAAGTGGATATATAAATGCTTGCGACAATATGAAAGGATTCGGTTTTATAAGGAGACAAAAAGGAAGAGATTTAATTTTTAGTTATTCAGACATTGTTGATAACCCGCACACTGTTAGTCTTGCAGTTGGTTTAAAAGTTGCGTTCGAAGTTGCTAAAACAAAGAAAGGAGATAGAGCTATAAAAATTGAATTTATATAAGACATTATCCTTATTTTTTCAGTTCATGAAACTTTCTTTCAATTTCTTTTCTTCCTAAAGACTTCAGCCAATTCCCCAAACTCATCCCCTCAGCCTTAGCTGCAGCCTCAAACTGCGCCTTCAACTCCGGCGTAATTCGAATCTGAAAAGTCGGTGCTTTACCGGATTTTGACTGATTTGGATCGCGTTTAGCTGTTGACATGTACGTACCTACAAGAGCAGAATCTAACCATTCAGGTACGTACCTTATCACAGGATAACCTGAGTCGAAACGCCCTCGCCCGGTACTCGCAATACCCGACGAGAGCTAACCTCACCAACTATCAAGGAGTTGATTATGGCTGATTCGCATTCTACCCCAGACACCACCGCAACCGGAACTGAGCGTACATTAATTGTGGGATATCGCCCGCAAGGTCGCGATCGCAGTACGCCAAACCTGATCCTTTCCGGCAAATGGCTGCGTGCGGCGGGGTTTGATACCGGGGATAAAGTCACGGTAAAAGTCATGAATGGCTGCATGGTCGTAATGGCGCACAACCCGCATGAGAAAAAGCTGCTGGACGAATTAAAGCAGGCGCAGCATAAGCTGAAAGGCATTGAAAGCGCGCTGGCTGTATCCTAAGCAGTTAGTTTCAAGTAGTCATTCCGCAACCTGTAAACATGGCTTACAGGTTCGGCAGATATTCAGTTATTCGATAAAACCGAACAACTGCCCACTCCTGTAACTCCCTCACAACTCCACCCTAAACTTCACCCCGAGCAAAAGTTGGGATCTCTATAAACAAAGGCTGGCAAGCCGCCCTTTAGCGCCCCGGTATACTGAGGACGAAACAAATCAGAATGAATACGCGGATCGGCTTGATGCCCGGTGGCGCTACGCTTACCGGGCCTACCGTTTTGGTTTTGTAGGCCGGGTAAGGCGAAGCCGCCACCCGGCGTTATTTAACAATACTGCCTGACATCCGAAAGATAATCCCCATAAATATAAATAATAAAATTTCTTTATCACCTCTATAAATCAAAATATTTAAACGTCCCTTTTCAGGTACATATCACATTCTAATCCTTTAACTGAATGTATTTTATTTTGAATCTACATAAGGAGGTGAAAATGGCCATACCCGTTTACTTGTGGCTTGAAGATGATTCTGGCCGATCTATTAAAGGCTCTGTTGACATTAAAAATCGCGAGGGTTCAATTGAGGTTATTGAATTAATGCATTCAGCCGAACAACCCATCGATAAACTTTCTGGAAAAATAACATCCAAGCGCATATATAGTTCTTATGCATTCATGAAAGAGATTGATTCATCATCCCCTTGGTTATACAAGGCTCTCAGCACGGGTCAAACGCTAAAGAAAGCAGAGTTTATCTTCTACAGAATAAATTATAACGGGCTTGAGGAGGCGTACTTCAAGACAACTTTAGAGAACGCAAAGGTCGTTCAAATCGAGCCTGTTATGTTTGATATAAAAAATCCTCAAAATGCGCGCAATACACATCAGGAATATATCGACCTGACATATGAAAAAATCACGTGGCATTACCTTGATGGAAACATTATTCACTCGGACACATGGAAAGATAGAGGTTAAGGAGGAGATATGTCGTGGGGGTATGATGTGAAAGAACACAAGTTCTATCTCGATGGAGTTTACCAGTTTGATGCTGATTACGCAGGGGCAAGTGGCTATAAGAACGATCCAACCCAGGAGTGCGTTAAGAACAGCGGACCTCTGCCACGAGGGAAGTACACTATTGGAACCCCTTATAATTCCGCCCATACAGGGAAATACACGCTCAGTCTGACGCCTTATTCAACAAATGATATGTGTGGCAGAGATGCGTTTAAAATTCATGGGAAAAGTAGTCAGCATCCGGAAGACTCATCTGAAGGATGTATTATTGCGCCCTTAAGTGCCAGAAGGAGCATCTGGAAAAGTGAAGATAGGGAGCTAATAGTCAAATGAAACGCTTAACGATTCTATTCCTTGCCCTGCTTTCGACCAGCCACTACGTTTACGCAGAGCAAATGACTGGCTTTGCAACGCAATATTATCAGGAGGATACCTCCTTACCGCAAATTGAATCAGCGCTTCCGCTTTTCCCTGTTGTCACTATCGGCAACAAAGCAATCTCTATGGAAACGTCTTACCTGACGGATATTGTGAATACCGCTGTTCACAAAGACGACTCCGCTAGCTGGATCTGCCTGCATTCACAAGAAGGCATAAATTATTGGTTTATTTCCGGCAATGAAATGGGGAGGGGATTACTCACTGCTATCGCGATGGCTAAAGATGGCAATCATAAAGAGTGCGTGGCATCGCCAGAGTCAATTCGCGTTTCCATAGCAACAATATCATTGCTTGATACTACTCGTCAGGATATCGCTCAGTCGCTCGGTACTCATGAGTTAATACAAAAGGAGGCCTTGCTTTTGTATCACGAGACACCCGCTCAGGGCGAATTCACTCAAAGCAATACCCTCTCTTATTACTTCAATGGCGAGAAAGTGCGTGGCGTAATCGTTGGGCAGATTACGAGTAACTAATCTTTTTCTGGAAAGGGAGAGGGCGGATTTCCCCTCACCCCAACCCTCTCCCCAAAGGGGCGAGGGAGTAGATTGTGCGACGATTAACCCTTGTACCGCATATGCAACAACGGAAACGCATTCCCTTGCCCGTCCCGCTCCGATCGGCCAACCTGCTCAAACCCTCTGTGGCGATAAAACCCTACGCCCTGCGGGTTCTGCTCATTCACATCCACTTCATTGGCGCCAAAGTGTTCAATGGCGTGCCTCAGCAGCAGCGTGCCGACGCCTTTTCCCCGGCCCCCATCATCCACAAACAGCATTTCAATGCGGTTCTCATCCACGCCCAAAAAGCCATGAATAACGCCGTTTTCATCCCGGGCAATGACGACGTTTAAATTCGGTAAATAGGCGTTGAGCAATAACGGGCGTAATGCCGCAATATCGCTCTCCTGCAAAAAGTGGTGAGTGGCGCGAACGGAAGACTCCCAGATCGCGACAAGACGGTCAAATTGTGAGGGGAATGCGGATTCGATTTTCATGATGCGAGCATGGTCGAAAAACGAATCTACATCAAGCAACAGCACGTGCATTTATAAGTTGTAGCTTATACATTCCCTGGTATAAGCTACAACTTATCAAGGATGACATCATGTGGACGGTAATCTTAGGAGAAGTGTTTGAAGCGTGGCTGGAAGATCAAGAACAAGGCGTTCAGGAAAAGGTATTTGCAGCTCTCATAAACCTGCAAACCTATGGACCCCGCCTTCCACGTCCCTATGCCGATACAGTCAGAGGCTCGCGACATAACAATATGAAAGAATTACGTATTCAATATTATGGCCGTCCGATTCGTGCATTTTTTGCTTTCGATCACGTGCGTCAGGCTATTGTGCTTTGCGCAGGCGATAAAAGTCATGACAAAAAATTCTATGAACGACTCATTCGTATTGCAGATGATGAATTTTCGGCTCACCTGGCAGCAATGGAGACAAGAAATTGAAAACCTTGAATGAAGCGATCGCTTCGCGTTCCCCTGAAAGCCAAAAACGCATCAAAGAAATGGCCGACGAAATGATTCTGGAAACGGGCCTGCAAATGATGCGCGAGGAACTGAAACTATCGCAAAAACACGTTGCGGAAGTGATGGGCATCAGCCAGCCCGCTATCACCCAACTTGAGCAGCGTGGCAATGAACTAAAAATCACCACGCTAAAACGCTATATCGAGGCGATGGGCGGTAAACTAAGCCTGGATGTTGAACTCCCGACCGGAAAGCGCGTGGCGTTTCACATTTAGTCAATTCCTGGCGAGCCAGCCCTTTTTATCCCTCTCCCCACAGGAGAGGGCGGCATCAGCGGGTCCGCTTTTACCGCCCCGGTAAGCACGATATTTACTGCTTCACCCATACCAGCTGATCGACCCGGAAGCCCAGGCTGCGTGCGGTATTGAGGTAATCCTCTTTCACCGCATCGGGAATGGTCGGGGTGCGCGACAGCAGCCACAGGTAGTCGCGGTTCGGGCCGCTGACCAGCGCGTACTGGTAATTATCGTCCAGCTTGATGACGTTATACCCGCCGTAGAACGGGCCGAAGAAAGAGACCTTCAGCGCGGCGGTAGTAGGCGCGCCGGTGAAAGAGGCTCTCCCCTCGCTCTCGTTCCACTTGCGTTTCACCGGATCGTATCCGCGGTTGATAACGCTGATCTGCCCGTCGCTGCGCTTGCCGTAGGTGGCGGTAACCTGCTCCAGACCACGTTCGAAGCGGTTTTCCAGGCGGGCAACTTCGTACCACTTGCCGAGATAGCGGCTGGCGTCAAAGTTGGTTATCGGCTGCACGCCTTTCGGCGGCGTAGGGGATTTACAGGCAACCAGGGTCAGCGCAATGGCGACACCGGTCACAACAGGCCATAGTTTCATGAGAGCTCCTTTCATTTGCGCGTCTGGATGTAAAGTGTAGTGCACCGCTCTGGTGCTTCATCCCGCAGGCAAATATTCGTAGTATATTGAGATTAATCCTTTCCTTCGGACGCAGACATGGCCTACTCCATCGGCGAATTCGCCAGACTCAGCGGGATCACCGCCACCACCCTGCGGGCGTGGCAGCGCCGCTACGGTTTACTCAAGCCGCAGCGCACGGAGGGCGGCCATCGCCAGTACAGCGAGGAGGATGTCCAACAGGCGCTGAAAATCCTCGACTGGGTGAAAAAAGGCGTCCCGATTGGCCAGGTGAAGCCGCTGCTGGAGCGCCCTGCTCCGAGCCGTACCAATAACTGGCAAACGCTGCAACAGAACATGCTGGACCGTCTGCAGGCGGGCAAAATCGAATCCCTGCGCCAGATGATTTACGATGCCGGCCGCGAATACCCCCGGCCAGAGCTGGTCGCGAAGGTGTTACGCCCCCTGCGCAGCCAGGTCTCGGCGAACGTTCCCGCCGCCATGACCCTGCGCGAGATCCTCGACGGCATTATCATCGCCTATACCTCGTTTTGCCTTGAGGGCGATAAGAAAGCGCCGGGCGACAACCTTCTGCTCAGCGGCTGGCACCTGAACGACCCGTGTGAAATCTGGCTTGAAGCTCTGGCGCGCACCGGCCAGGGCCATCGAATCACCCTCCTGCCCATTCCCCCTGCCGCACTGGCACCGGAGATCTTCCCGGACCGCAAGTGGCTGTTGGTCACCAGCGGTAAGCTCAATGCCGCGCGCAAAAGGCAGGTTGAGCAGTGGCAGCAGCAGGTTTCCCTTGAGGTGATTATCCTCCGATGATTTTCTCCTGCGGGAATTGTCACGAAAAGTTGAATATTTTCCCGCGCGGCAAATGCTAACGTTTTCCTGTGACTTACTACTCCACAGGAAAACCCAATGAAAAAAAGTGCCCCTCTGCTGATCCTGGCCTCTATGGCCTTTGCTCCTGTCGCCTTTAGCGCCCCTGTCGGTACGCTGAGCGTGCATATTCTTGACCAGCAAACCGGTACGCCGCCGCCGGGCGTCAGCGTCACGCTGGAAAAACAGCAGCAGGACAAATGGACCCCTGTTGCCAGCGGCAAAACCGACCAGGATGGCCGCATCAAGTCGCTCTATCCAGACGATCAGGACATGCAACCTGGCGTCTATAAAGTGACGTTTAAAACCGCAGAGTACTTCCAGGCGAATAAGCTGCAGTCATTCTTCCCCGAGATCCCGGTGCTGTTTACCGTGACCCGCACCAACGAGAAGCTGCACATCCCTCTGCTGCTCAGCCAGTACGGTTACTCGACCTATAAGGGCAGCTAAAAATCGTTGATATTTATACACATTAAAAAATATTTTCGCCAATACTTGGACAAAATAGTCAAGTTGTGTAACTTTTAGATATAGGCTCTGGAGGTACACACCATGACAACGAAACCTGTACTGGGTATTAGCGGATGTTTAACCGGTTCCGCCGTTCGCTTCGACGGCGGTCATAAGCGTATGGGCTTTGTCATGGATGAGCTGGCCCAGTGGGTCAACTTCAGGCCCGTCTGTCCGGAAATGGCTATTGGTCTGCCGACGCCTCGTCCGGCGCTGCGCCTGGTCCTGACCGACAGCGGTGAGACGCAGATGCGGTTCAGCAAAGCGCCTCACGAAGACGTTACGCAGAAGATGGCCGATTTTGCGGCGGGTTATCTGCCAAAAATCGGCGATCTTGCTGGCTTTATCGTCTGTGCCAAATCCCCCAGCTGCGGCATGGAACGCGTGCGGCTTTATGATGAAAACGGCAACCGGGGCCGCAAGGAGGGTGTCGGGCTGTTCACCGCTGCGCTCCTTGAAACCTGGCCATGGCTACCGGTGGAGGAGGATGGACGCCTGCACGATCCGGTACTGCGGGAGAATTTTGTTGAGCGCGTCTTTGCCCTTCACGAACTGAACACCCTGCGCGCCAATGGCCTGACGCGCCGCGCGCTGCTGGACTTCCACAGTCGTTACAAACTCCAGCTGCTGGCCCATCATCAGGCAGGCTACCGGGAGATTGGCCCGTTTGTCGCTTCGCTGCACGAGTGGGAAGATCTGAACGCTTTCTTCGAGGCGTACCGCGAAAAGCTGATGGCGATCCTGAAGCAACCCGCCTCGCGCAAAAACCACACTAACGTCCTGATGCATATTCAGGGCTATTTCCGTAACCAGCTTAACAGCCGCCAGCGCGGCGAACTGCGCGACGTCATCCTGCATTACCGTGACGGATTATTGCCTATTCTCGCCCCGCTCACGCTGCTGAAGCACTATCTGGCGGAATACCCTGACCAGTACCTGATGACGCAAAACTACTTTGATCCCTACCCGGATGATTTAGGTCTGCGTCTCGCTGTAGCCTGAAATTCACAATGCGAAGGCCCCATTGACCCCGAGAGGCCCAAAGCAGTACCCCGTTTAGACGACACCCTCACTGTCGTCTTTTTTTTGCAGTTTGCTTAAAATACTGTAACTTTATACAGGTTTAAGCCGCAAAAGGGTCTGCCCATGATCAACACCCTGCACATTCAAAACTACCGTTCGATTCGCGACATGTCGCTGGATCTGGAGCAGCTCAATATCGTTTTCGGCCCGAACGGCAGCGGAAAATCGAATATCTATAAAGCCATCCACCTGATGCACAGCGCGGCGCAGGGGCAGTTTTCCCAGGCGCTGGCGAATGAAGGCGGCATTCTGAAGGTGTTCTGGGCAGGCAAAACCCGCAGCGACCAGCTGCGGCGGATGAATCTGGCGGTGGAAACCGAAACTTACGAGTATGAACTGCAGGTGGGTTTTGTCGAAAAGCTGCCTTATCCCTCGCAGTTTCAGCTCGATCCGGTCATCAAAGAGGAGTCCATCTGGCTGAGTGGCCATCAGCGGCGTCCCTCCGCACGCCTGATGCAGCGCAAAAACCAGACCGTGTTTCTGAATAATGTTCATCACGAGAAGGTGACCCACAGCGGCACCCTGTATGAGAACGAATCGGTCTTCGGCCAGCTCGGCGAGCCGCACCTCTACCCCGAGGTGTCGCAGATGCGCGAATCCCTGCGTAACTGGCGTTTTTATCATGAGTTTTCTGTTTCATCCGGTTCGGCGATGCGCGCCCCGCAGGTGGGGTTCCGTTCGCCAGTGCTGGCCAGCGACGGCGCAAACCTGGCGGCCGCGTTTCAGACTATCGTCGAGATTGGTGACGAGATGCTGCTGATGCGTATTCTCGACCAGGCTTTCCCCGGCTGCGTCTTTTACAGCGACAATACGGGCGGACGTTTCCGGATGATGATGCAGCGCGAAGGCTTAAGCCGGCCGCTGGAGCCCGCAGAGTTTTCCGACGGCACGCTGCGTTTTCTCTGTCTGGCGGTGGCCCTGCTCAGCCCGCGCCCGCCCGCTTTTATCGCCCTCAACGAACCGGAAAACAGCCTGCATCCGCAGATGCTGCCTGCTCTGGCTAGCCTGATTGCTGAGGCCAGCCGCTATTCGCAGATCTGGCTCACCAGCCACTCGCCGGAGCTGGCGAACCTCATTGAGAAGCATCGATCGTTTTCGCTGTATCAGCTGTCGATGGTGGAAGGCGAGACGAGAATGGCGCGGCTGGGGTAAATGCCGGATGGCGCTACGCTTATCCGGCCTGGGCCTGCGTGCGGAAGGTTTTGCGCCACTCCGCCGGGCTGACGCCAAAGCGGGCCTTAAACTGCTGACGCCAGGTTACGGCTGAGAGATAGCCCACCTGCTCTGCCACCGCCTCTATCGGCAGATTGCTGCTCTCCAGCAACAGCTGGCTACGCCGCAGGCGTTCGGCGGTGATCCACGAGGCCACACTCATCCCGGTGGCTTTCATAAAATGGCGGGTCAGGGTGCGGCGACTCATCGCCACGCTCTCTGCCAGCGCATCCAGGCTGAGCGGCTGGCTGATGTTACGCTGGAGATAGTCGATCAGGTTGTTGATCCGCGCATCGCGGGTGGTTTCCGGCACCGGCTGGGCGATAAACTGCGCCTGCCCGCCCTCGCGATGGGGCGGCACGATCATCCGCCGGGCAATCTGGTTGGCCACCACGCCGCCAAAGCGCTGACGGATAATGTACAGGCAGCAGTCCAGCGCGGCGGCGGTACCGGCAGAGGTGATGATGCGGTCGTCATCAACGTACAACGCGTTGATATCGAGCTGCACGTTCGGGAAAAGCGTCTGAAACTGGCGTTCGAACTCCCAGTGGGTTGCCGCGCGTTTGCCGTCCAGGATACCGGCATAGCCGAGAACAAATGACCCCAGACAGAGCCCGACGATCTCCGCCCCGCGGTCTTTGGCCTGCACCAGGCTGTCGAGCAGCGCCTGCGGGGGACGCGCCAGTACGTGTTGCCAGTAAGGCACCACCACGATATTGGCCTGCCCGATGGCAGAATAATCCTGCGTTGCGTTGAGCGCGAAGCCGTCAGGCGAGGTCAGGAGTCCGGGCTTTTCGGCGCAGATCGTCACATTAAAACGCTTTTTACCGGAAACGGTATCGCCAAACAGAATGCAGGGGACGGAGTAGTGGAACGGGCTGAACCCGTCCACGGCGACAATGGCAACGTGAGTAAGCGGCATTGATCTCTCCTTTCCCCTGATTGCCTCAGAATATAACGGATTCACCGTCCTGAGGAATGCTCAGCACATCGCTGACCTGATTATCCTCTGCATACTGACGCAACGCGCTGCGGGTCAGCAGGCAGTGGTTGATGGCCTCCATATGGACCGCCACAATTTTCGCCTGCGGTAGCAGGAAGTGGATATTCAGCACATCCTCCTGGCCCATGATGATCGGCCCAAAACCGAGCACGTGGGCATAACCGGCGTTGATGACCACCACATCCGGCTGATGTTTTTGCAGGTCGGTTGCTACCGCCTCGCGCCAGATCGTATCCCCAACAATGCAGAGCGTCTTTTCGTCAGGATGACGAAACACCACGCCGCAGGCTTCGCCCAGCCGCTCCGCCAGCTCCGGCACCGCATAGGCGCGATCGGTACCGTGCTGGCCGCCGTCGGTTTTACTTAGCTGGATATCGCCAAACGGGCTGTTGTCCGTCAGCACGCTAAGTTGGGTGAAGCCCTGGCTGCGCAGCAGCTGCGCGTCATCTTCGTTCTGCACGAAGATCGGTTTGTCTTTGGCGATCCGCTCGATGGCGTACTGATCCCAGTGATCGGGGTGGGTATGGGTTACGATAACGGCATCGACATCCAGCAGGGTTTCAATCGGACAGGGCAGTTCCACCATCGGGTTGCGGATCGCCTCCCGGGCAGTGCCCGGAAAGCCGGGGTAAGTCCCTTTAGGTGCCAGCATCGGGTCAACCAGAAAGCGCTTTCCGGCATAGGTGATAAGCTGTGTCGCGTTACGAATGTGGGTGATGTTCATGAGCTCTCCTCCGGTCTGTATTGCAGAAAGAATAGCCGGAGGAGGAACGGCAGAATGTGGGCTAAAGGGCATTCAACGATGGGATTGGGCCAACTTATCTTCATGCCGCAGTGAGCGGCATGATGATTTATTCCCAGCCCGGCACTGCCCCGCCGTTAAAGATGGTCTCTGCCGCCTTCGCGACCTCTGGCGACTGGTACGCCTGGATAAACTCCTTCACCTTCTGGGCATCTTTATTATCTTCCCGCGTCACCACAATGTTCACGTAAGGCGAGTTTTTATCTTCGATAAAGACGCTGTCATGCACCGGCGACAGCCCGGTTTGCTGGAGATAGGTGGTGCTGATAATCGCCACATCCACTTTCGGATCGTCCAGCACGCGCGGCAGTTGCGCCCCCTCCAGCTCCATGATTTTCAGGTTTTTTGGATTGGCGGTGATATCCAGCGCCGTCGGCAGTAAACCAACGTCCGGTTTCAGGGCGATCAGCTTTTCGTTTTGCAGCAGCAACAGCGCACGGCCCAGGTTGGTGGGGTCGTTCGGGATGGCGATGGTTGCGCCATCTTTGAGTTCAGAGACCGATTTGATCTTGCGGGAATAACCCGCCATCGGGAAGACAAAGGTGTTGCCCACTGCCACTAGCTTGTAGCCGTGTGCTTTGTTGTCTTCCGCCAGGAATGGGCGATGCTGGAAGACGTTGGCGTCCAGCTCACCGTGGTCAGTGGCGTCGTTTGGCAGCAGCGAGCCGCTAAAACCCACCAGCTCAACGTCGAGGCCGAACTTCTCTTTCGCCACTTTTTTGGCGACTTCCGCCACGTCCTGCTCGGCGCCGTTGATCACGCCGACCTTAATGTGTTTAGCATCGCTGCCGCTTTGGTCGCAGCCCGCCAGCAGCAGGCCAGCAAGAAGAAGAGCACCCAATCGAAGTTTCACCGGTCAGTCCTTTTGAGAAATGTTATATCGACTATATCGGCAACCCAACGGCAGGTTAAAAAACGAAAAGGAATCAATAAGAAGGATAAGTTATATGCGGGTTTTGCCGGGCGGCGCTGCGCTTGCCCGGCCTACGTGCAGAGACGGAGAACTGTCGCAGGCCCGGTAAGCGTCGCGCCACCGGGTGGGGGGAGTCAGGCTGCGGTAGTCCAGTCTTCGACTGTCAGTTCCTGCACCATGGCGAAAGCCTGATCGTTAGTCACAATCGTTGTGCCCCGGCTGATTGCGTGCGCTGCGATCAACTGATCGAGATCGCCCATGACTTTCCCGCGCTTTTCCATTTCGGCGCGCAGCTTGCCGTATATTGCCGCGGCGTCACTGTCCCAGTCGCAAACGGTGATAGTTTTAAGAAATTCCGAGATGGTTTCGTGCAATCTAAGACTTTGCTTTTTGGCAACGCCGTAAAGCAGCTCAGCCTCCGTTACGCTTGAAATACACATATCTTCTGGCGCCAACCGGGAATAGTGATTTACCACTCCTGGATGCTGCCTCACGAGATGGCTTACTATGTTAGTGTCCAGCATATGCAGCATTTTCTATAATCCTTCAAAAGGATCTCTTGTCGTATAGCTCTGATTGCGTTCCTCTTTACTCAGGAAAGAATCAGGGACATGAGTCTGCTTCAGTAAACGCAAAAAATTTTCCCTGTGCCGTTCCTTCTCTGACATAGCCCTCAACACAACATTCCCCTCTTCATCCCGCCGGATCCAGACACTCTCCGCATCAAACGCGAACTCAGCAGGCAGTAAAACCGCCTGGTTTCGCCCTTTTTTGAACAGTTTTGCTTTACGTTCCATCGCAACCTCTGCTGATTTATTAACCAGGACAAAGCATGCGCCAGCAGCGTCGGGAATGACAAGCCAGAGCGTCAAAATTCGGAAAGCGACTCGCAACAAATAGCTGACCCGCTAACTTTACGCCTCCCGCTTGCGCAGCGGCGCCTCACGCAGGAACCACGACAGGACAAAGGCCAGCACCATGATCGCGGCAGCCATCAAAAACACCGCATGAATGGCGGAGCCAAAGGCGTCCAGGTAGTCCAGGCGCAGGGCATCCGGCAGGTGATGAATGGCGGTGGGGTTCATCTCCCGCGGCAGTTCGGTCCCCTCGGGGATCCGCGCCATCAGGCCCGACTGCAATACGTGGGTGAAGACCGCGCCAAACAGCGCCACGCCAATCGCCCCGCCGATGGAGCGGAACAACGTTACGCCTGAAGTGGCCACACCATACTGGCTGGATGAGACGCTGTTCTGAACTGCCAGCACCAGCACCTGCATCACCAGACCCAGCCCCGCCCCCAGCACGCCGGTAAACAGGTAAAGCTGCCAGATCGGTGATTCGATGGTGATCCGCGTGAGCAGGGCCATACCGACCACACCCAGCAGGGTACCGAGGATGGGGAACAGGCGGTATTTCCCGGTGCGGCTGATAATGCGCCCGCTGATAATTGAGGTCAGCAGCAGTCCGCCCATCAGCGGGATCAGCTGTAAACCGGCTTCAGTCGGGGTCGCCTCTTTGACAATCTGCAGATAGAGCGGCAGGAAGGTGACCGAGCCAAACAGCGACATACCGATAATAAAGCCAATCAGACTGCACAGAAGGAAGCTGCGATCCCGGAAGAGCGACAGGGGAATAATCGGCTCCCACGCCAGACGCTCCTCGTAGATAAACCCGGCGATACCCGTCAGGCCAAAGGCCAGAATGCACCACAGCTGCGGGTCGCTCCACTCGCGTACCGTGCCCCCTTCGCTGGTAAACAGAATGATGCACAGCAGGGCCATGCTAAGGTAAATCGCCCCCAGATAGTCGATCTCATGTTTGTTGCGCTTCGCGCTGCCGCGGAAGACCGCGCCAATCACCAGCAGGGCAAACAGGCCCAGCGGCAGGTTGATGTAGAAAATCCAGCGCCAGGAGGCGTGCTGCACCAGAAAACCACCGACCAGCGGACCAATCACCGTCGCGAGCCCAAAGACCCCGCCGAATAAGCCCTGATAGCGGCCACGCTCCGCGGGGGGAATAACGTCGGCCACCGCCGCCATGCTGATCACCATCAGTCCCCCGCCGCCCAGCCCTTGCAGGGCGCGCATCAGTACCAGTTGGGTCATATTCTGCGCCAGCCCGCACAGGGCGGAGCCCACCAGAAAAAGAACAATCGCGATTTGCAGCACGATTTTGCGGCCAAAGAGATCGCCAAACTTACCGTACAGCGGCACCACAATCGTGGAGCTCAGAATATAGGCCGTCACGACCCAGGAGAGTTTATCCAGGCCGCCCAGCTCGCCCACAATGGTGGGCAGCGCCGTGGAGACGATGGTCTGATCGAGAGCCGAGAGCAGCATCACCAGCAGGAGCGCGCTGAAGAGCAGCCGCACCGGGGGCGCGTTTTTGGTTTGCGTTGTTGAATCGGAGACCATAAAACACCGCTTGAAATTAATTAATTGGATAATTAATATTTAATGAAGTTATGAATCAGGTCAAGGGATCCTCCGCGCATGTCAGCACATAAAGATAATTCCGACCCTACGCCACAGGCTCGCCGTCCCGGACGCCCACGCGGAAGTAAACCCACCGCCACCAGCCGGGAGCAGCTGCTGGATATCGCCCTCGATCTCTTTGCGCGCCAGGGTATTGCCCGCACCTCGCTTAATGCCATTGCCAAAGAAGCGGGCGTGACGCCGGCGATGCTGCACTACTACTTCAACTCCCGGGAACAACTGCTTGATGCGATGATCGAGGAGCGTTTTCTGCCGCTTCGCAGCGCCATCGCGACGCTTTTCAGCGCTCACCCGGACGATCCGGTTACCGCCCTGAGGTTGATGGTGGAAAAGCTGGCGGAACTGGCCGTAGAGCATCACTGGTTCGCGCCGCTGTGGATGCAGGAGGTGATCGGTGAAATGCCGGTACTGCGCGCGCATCTGCAGGCCCGCTTTGGCGATGAGAAATATCAGGGGACGCTGGATACCGTTGCCCGCTGGCAGCAGGAAGGTAAACTGAACCGCGATCTGGCGCCGGAGCTTTTATTCACCACGCTGTTGAGTCTGGTGCTGGTGCCCTTTTCGCGCATGCGCAATGACGAGAGGTTAAGCGCCCTCTCGCCGGAACGTATTGTGCGCCATGCTCTGGCGGTGATGGGCAGTGGTATTGGCGCTTAAAGCGCCTTCGACAGGTAATGTCTTTGGATTCCCGGGTAGGGAAAATCGTTGAGCGTCATTTCCAGCTTATAGCCCTGCTTTTCATAAAACGGACGCGCCTGGAAACTGAAAGTGTCCACCAGTGCATGTCGGCACCCCTGCTTCCGGGCCTCCTCTTCAGCGGCATGCATCAACTGGCTGCCAAGCCCGCTTCCACGCAATTCATCGGATACCCACAGGTATTTGATATTCAACCACTCGCCCTGGCGATTGCCGATGAGTCCGCCGCGCATGTTGCCGCTGTCATCGCGGGCATAGACGGCGAGATCGCTCCCCACGCGGGAAAAATCAATAAACTGGCTGTTATAGATCCGCAGTAGCTGGAGTAACTCTTCCTGCTCGTGTTCGGTAATGGTGTCGGTAATACTCAGTTGCATATCAATCCCCCGTTACGTTGCAGATCGACTATCGCATACTCCGCCCGGGATACAAACGCCAAATTCTGGTCCTGTATGGGTTAAAAAATGTAACTGAAATCAACGAAAAATTGCCTTTGCGAGCACTATCACCCCTTGTTACCTGTCACCCGCCAGCCGTCACACATTTTTCTTCTGCGCTTCCCTCTCCGGCAAATTCTGCGGCTACGCTTAGTCGTACCCCTGCGCAACTATTGGCAAAATTAATACTTTCGGCTTGGGTCGCAACGGCGGATGTAACGATATATTTCATAAACGTGTGTGTTTTTTTCCGGAGGTTTCCATGAAGTCAGCGCACCTGTTTTGCCTCATCGTCTGCCTGCTTTTCGCCGCCTTCGTTCATGCTCAGGAGATGAACGATCCGGCAAAGCTAGAGCAGATGAAACAGGCGGTTTTAAAGGATGTGAAAAAAGCCTGTGCCCCGCAACGCAAGCAAACCGATAAAGAGTGGCAGGCGATGATTATGGCGTCTGAGGCGAATCAGATGCTGGTCAAAAACGCGGTGGTGGCGATGGAGCGGAACAATCAGGAAGGTTACTGGGATGCCGTCAGTCAGGTGGACTGCATGGAGGATTACTGATTACGCATAAAGGGGCCATGCAGCCCCCTTAATTTTTTAGCGACGCACATCCGGAATAATTAAATCCCCGCGCAGCACATACGAACCCAGCATCTGGGTCTTCTCATTCAGCCAGCTGACGATCCGTGCCGCCATAGCATCCATTGAGTACTCAATTGCCGGAATGGTTGGAATACCCGGCAGATGCAGTGAACCCGCCAGACTGAAGACCATGATGTCGCCCGGCACCGATCGGTTGAACGCCTGGAGCTGGGGGATCACCCGCTGCGCTTCCTGCTCGTCGGCCACCAGTAAGGCGTTGAAATTGAGCGTAGAGGCGTTATTGAGCAGCTCCTGCAGGGCCACGGAGGATGAGGTGGCTTCCATAAAGACCAGGTTGCGATTAAACGGCAGGAAGTTCTTTTCCAGCCCATGCTTGTAGCCCAGCAGCACCTGATCGGCAAAACCACTGCCGTACGGATGGATCAGGGCAATCTGGCGTCGCCCCTGGCTGGCGAGGAAATTACAGGCGGTTTCCGCGGCGAAAGCGTGGTCATACTGGATACTGTTGACGTTACCGGTTTCCATGCAGTCCACCAGGATGACATTCTCCTGATCGATATGCAGTGGAAAACGGGCGCCGATAATCAGAATGTCATCGCATAGCCCGCAGGAGAGTTCATCCAGCGCGCCCATGACTTCGGCTTTGGTGTTGGCGAAGCGAAGCAGCAGGTGCTTCTGGTGCTGGCTAAGGTGTTTTTCCAGCGCGTAAAGGTAACCCGTAGTCTGGTTGATGTTGTCGTGGGCGCAAATCACGCCGATACAACCGGTTGTCTGGCTCAGCAGCGACTGGGCAATCACGTTTGGCCGGTAGTTCAGCTCTTCAACTGCTTTTAGTACGGCCTGACGGCTGGCTTCCTTCACGCCGCGCGACCCGCTCAACACCCGTGATACCGTGGCTTTGGACACCCCGGCCAGACGTGATACATCGTTGATTGTAGACATCTTTATCCCCTGACAGGTCTCTCCAGGCCCCTGTAATTCCTGATTCCACTTCGGCTCATATTATAGCCACTCAGGAGTATATCTGTTTCCGTTTTCTATGGAAACCGATTTTCCGTTTCCACTCTTAGTGATGTAAAAGCAGCCAAAATATGTGACCCAAATCCGATAAACAGCCCCTATAAGTAATGGATCTTGATGGCTGTCACACTTCTGTCTTATATGCATGGAAACCGGTTTCCATATGTTATCCAATCATCTCCGCAATAACTATTTACATTTTGAGGATGGTTGTCGATGTTCAAGATTATGCTGTGCTGTTCTGCCGGGATGTCCACCAGTCTGCTGGTACGGAAAATGGTCGAAGCCGCGGAAGAACGCGGACTCCCCGTCAAAATCGATGCGTACGGTGTTTCAGAATTTGATACACAGTTTCCGCAATATCAGGTCGTGCTTCTCGGACCGCAAGTCAAATACATGTTAAAAACGCTCTCAGATAAGGCTGCCACTCAGGGCATACCCGTTCAGTCCATCGATACAATGGATTACGGTATGCAACGTGGCGATAAAGTGCTGGACTATGCTCTGTCGCTCATCGAAGCGGCACACTAAGAAGGTGTTCTCATGAGTTCGTTATATCAATCTATGGTTGCCGTCATTGAGCAGTCCATCGCGCCGCTGGCAGGCAAGCTGGGCCAGCAGAAGTACGTGATTGCCATCCGCGACGGATTTACCGCCGCGCTGCCGTTTATGATCATCGGCTCGTTTATGCTGGTGTTCATCTTCCCGCCGTTCTCCGCGGATACCACCAACAGCTTTGCCCGCGGCTGGCTGGACTTCTCTGAAACCTACCGCGACCAGCTGATGTTGCCGTTTAACCTCAGCATGGGCGTGATGACCTTCTTTATCTCGGTAGGGATTGGCGCCAGCCTGGGCCGCCAGTTTAATCTCGACCCGGTAATGTCCGGCCTGCTGGCCTTTATGGCATTCCTGCTGGTCGCCGCGCCGTATGCCGACGGTAAAATCTCCACCCAGTATCTGTCGGGCCAGGGGATCTTCACCGCGCTGATCACCTCTATCTATGCCACCCGCGTCTACGCCTGGCTGAAGGATCATAACGTCACTATTCGCCTGCCGAAGGAAGTGCCGACCGGCGTGGCGCGCTCGTTTGAGATCCTGATCCCGGTGGTGGTGATAATCGGTACGTTGCACCCGCTGAACCTGTTTATCGAAGCGCAAACCGGGATGATCATTCCGCAGGCGATTATGCACCTGCTGGAGCCGCTGGTTTCCGCCTCTGACTCCCTGCCTGCCATTCTGCTCTCCGTGCTGCTGTGCCAGATCTTCTGGTTTGCCGGCATCCACGGCGCGCTGATTGTCACCGGCATCATGAACCCGTTCTGGATGGCTAACCTTTCTGCCAACCAGGCCGCACTGGCTGCCGGCGCAGCACTGCCGCACGTCTATCTGCAGGGCTTCTGGGATCACTACCTGCTGATTGGCGGCGTGGGCTCTACCCTGCCGCTGGCCTTCCTGCTGCTGCGTAGCCGTGCAACGCACCTGCGCACCATCGGCAAAATGGGCATCGTGCCAAGCTTCTTTAATATCAACGAACCGATTCTGTTCGGTGCGCCGATCATCATGAACCCGATGCTGTTTATTCCGTTCGTGTTCGTTCCGATGATCAACGCTTGTCTGGCGTATACCGCCACCAAACTCGGCTGGCTGGCACAGGTTGTGTCGCTGACGCCGTGGACGACGCCGGCTCCGATTGGCGCCTCCTGGGCGGCAAACTGGGCCCTGAGTCCGGTGGTGATGTGCGTCATTTGTATGGTGATGTCGGCGCTGATGTATTTACCGTTCCTGCGTGCTTATGAGCGCTCCCTGGTGAAAACCGAAGAGCAGAAAGCGCAGGCGTCCGTAGGTGCAGCAGAGACCGTCGGCAATTAAGTCAAAGAGGACGTTTTATGAAATATGCATTTCCCGAAAACTTCTGGTGGGGTAGCGCCTGTTCTGCACTGCAAACCGAAGGGGAAAGCCAGGGCGGCGGCAAAGGATTAACCACCTGGGATCACTGGTTCGCCACACAGCCAAATCGCTTTCACAACGGGGTGGGGCCGCAGAATACCTCCACGTTTTATCAGCACTGGAAAGCCGACATTCAGCTGTTAAAGCAGCTGAACCACAATAGCTTTCGCACCTCGATAAGCTGGGCGCGCCTGATCCCGGAAGGTACCGGTGAAGTGAACCAGGAAGCGGTGGCGTTTTACAACCAGGTGATCGACGAACTGATCGCCCAGGGCATTACGCCATTCATCACCCTGTTCCACTTCGACATGCCGATGGCGATGCAGGAGATTGGCGGCTGGGAAAACCGCGATGTGGTCGCGGCCTATGCCCGCTACGCAGAAACCTGCTTTGAGCTTTTTGGTGATCGGGTAATGCACTGGTTTACCTTTAACGAGCCGATTGTGCCGGTAGAGGGCGGGTATCTGTATGACTTCCACTACCCGAACGTGGTCGATTTCCGTCGCGCCGCCACCGTGGCTTATCACACCGTGCTGGCCCATGCGCAGGCGGTTCGCGCCTTCCGCGCCGGGCATTATGCCGGTGAGATCGGCATCGTACTGAACCTGACGCCGTCCTATCCGCGTTCGCAGAACCCGGCGGACGTGAAAGCTGCGCACCATTGCGATCTGCTGTTTAACCGCAGCTTCCTCGACCCGGTGCTGTGCGGTGAATACCCGGCAGATCTGGTGGCGATGCTGAAAGCGCACGATCAGCTGCCAGCCTGTCTGCCAGAGGACAGCGCGCTGATTGCCGACGGTAAAATCGACCTGCTGGGCATTAACTACTACCAGCCGCGTCGGGTGAAGTGCCGTGATACGGCCATTAATCCCAACGCGCCGTTTATGCCGGAGTGGTTCTTCGACAGCTACGAGATGCCGGGCCGCAAAATGAACCCGCATCGCGGCTGGGAAATCTACGAGCCAGGTATTTACGATATTCTTATTAACCTGCGCGATAATTACGGCAACCCACGCTGTTTTATTTCTGAAAATGGTATGGGCGTTGAAAACGAGCAGCGTTTTATTGAGAACGGTCAGATTAACGACCAATATCGTATCGAATTTATTTCTGAACATCTTAAATGGCTGCATAAAGGCATTAGCGAAGGCTGTAATTGTCTTGGCTACCATATGTGGACATTTATTGATAACTGGTCGTGGTGCAATGCGTATAAAAACCGATATGGCTTTGTCCAGCTCGATTTAGAAACGCAGCAACGCACCATTAAAAAGAGCGGAGAATGGTTTGCCGAAACCTCTCTGAATAATAGTTTCGATAAATAGAGTGGAAGATGATGATTGCCTTAGAAGAAGCAGTAATGGAAATCATCGTCAATGCTGGTCAGTCGCGCAGCCTGTGCTTTGAAGCACTGCATGCTGCGCGGCAGGGCAACTTTGACGAAGCGAAAAGCCTGCTGCGCGAAGCCGATGGCTACGCGCGCCAGGCGCACCATATGCAGACCAAACTCATCGAACAGGACGCAGGCGAAGCCCGTCAGCCGATGACCTTAATTATGGTGCATGCTCAGGATCATTTAATGAACTCGCTGCTGGCCCGTGAATTATCCGAAGAGATTATTCATTTATACCAGCGCTAATATTTAAATATCAGTGATGGAGATAGCTTTACGATAATAGTGTAAACCCTCTGTGCCCGAAAAAAAATAAAATCAACTTGTTCTGATGATAGCGACATATTTTGTCAATGCGGAACGGGATGGTTATTGTCTGAATAAAATTTAAATATATATTGAGATAACCATGAATATGATTAAAAAACTCCCATTAACAATGGCGGTTATCGCCGCGCTTTGCCCAATGACTGTACTCGCACAAGAATTTACGCAGGAGCAAATCGACGCCATTGTGGCCAAAGCGGTGGATAAAGCCCTGGCAGAACGCCAGGCAAAAATGGATGCCGCGGTAGCGAAAAAAGCCGACGTCATCAACGAACCGCAAAGCGCCGCGCAGTCTCCGGATATGGCGATCCCGTTCGGCATTAAATTTACCGGTTATGCCCGTTACGGCGCCCACTTCCAGGCCGCCGATCAGAAATACGTTGCCGTAGATGGCTCCTATAACGGCGCCTCGGCGATTGGTCGTCTGGGTAACGAAAGTAACGGCGGCGAGTTCCAGCTTTCCAAAGCCTTCAAGGGCGACAACGGCGCCATCTGGGACGTCAACGTGATGATTGACCACTGGGGCGACGAAGTTAACCTGAAAAAAGCCTACGCCGGTGTGACCAATATCCTGGAATCCAACCCGAACGCCTATATCTGGGCGGGTCGTGACTTCCACCAGCGTCCGCAACAGGGCATCAACGATTACTTCTGGATGAACCACGATGGCCAGGGTGCCGGGGTGAAGAACTTCGACATCGGCGGTGTGCAGTTTGACGTGGCCACCGTGGCGGCGGTGGAATCCTGTAGCCCGGAAGTGATGGACGATGAAGCGAACCCGTCGCGCATCACCTGTACCGGCGGCTCCGGCACCGGCGACAAGGGCAACTACGCGGCCACCTCCAAAATTCACGGCATGAAGCTCGGCCCGATCGATCTGGAGCTGTACGCCAACTACGGCTTTGACTCCAAAGCCATCGACACCGAAGAGCGTACTAACGCCTGGCAGGGTGGCGTGGTGCTGAGCCATACCAACGACAGCGGCGTGAACAAAGTGATCGCCCGTTACTCTGATAACTCTGACAACAGCGTGTTCAACAAAACCGAGGATCTGACCACGGTGTACGCCAGCTTCGAGGGGCTGCACAAGTTCACCCCGGCGACCCAGGTGGAGTACATTCTGGCCTTCCACGACTATGACAACAGCCGTGACAACACCGACAACCGTAAGAACTACAACGCCATCGTGCGTCCAATGCACTGGTGGAACGACGTTCACTCCACCTGGCTGGAAGCGGGCTGGCAGCACGTTGATTACGACAACGGCGGCGATAACAAAGGCTGGAAGCTGACCCTGTCGCAGAACATGTCTATCGCTATGGGCCCGGAATTCCGTCCGATGCTGCGCTTCTACGTCACCGGCGGCAAGGTGGATAACGAACGCACCGCCCGCGTGAACAACACCAAAGACGAAACGCTCGACGACTTCAACGTCGGCGCAATGTGGGAAGCCTGGTTCTAACCCCTGCTGCGCCCGGCGGCGCTGCGCTTGCACGGGCCTACAAAGTTTTGTAGGCAGGGTAAGCGTAGCGCCACCCGGCAGGCCCCGTGTTATGCTGCTGGCCTTTGAAAAGCCAATATCGCAGGGGAGAACATGGGTTCCACACGTAAAGGGATGCTGAACGTCCTGATCGCCGCCATTTTATGGGGCAGCTCAGGGGTTTGCGCGCAGTACATCATGGAGAAAAGTCATATTTCCTCGCCTTACCTCACCATGGTTCGCCTGCTGTTTGCCGGCGTGATCCTGCTGACACTCTCATTCGTTCACGGCGACAAGATTTTCTCGGTCATCAAAAATCGCAAAGATGCCCTCAGCCTGCTGATTTTCTCGCTCTTCGGGGCGCTGATCGTCCAGCTCACCTTCCTGGTGACGATTGAAAAATCCAACGCCGCCACCGCCACCGTGCTGCAGTTCCTCTCCCCGACCATTATCGTGGCGTGGTTTGCGCTGGCGCGTAAAAAGCGTCCGGGGATTTTCGTGCTGGCGGCGATCATGACCTCGCTCATCGGCACCTTTTTACTGGTCACTCACGGCGATCCGACTTCGCTGACCATCTCCCCTGCCGCGCTCTGCTGGGGCATCGCCTCCGCCTTCTCCGCGGCGTTCTATACCACTTACCCCTCGGCGCTGATTGCCCGCTACGGCACCCTGCCGATTGTCGGCTGGAGTATGCTGCTGGCCGGGTTAATGCTGACGCCGTTCTATGCCGGGCGCGACACCACCTTCGTGGTCGACGGCAGCCTGCTGCTGGCCTTCTTCTATCTGGTGGTGATCGGCACGTCGGTGACCTTCAGCCTCTATCTGAAAGGCGCGCAGATGATTGGCGGGCCAAAGGCGAGCATTCTGAGCTGCGCCGAGCCGCTGAGCAGCGCCCTGCTGTCGGTGATTTTACTGGGGGTGGCGTTTACCCTGCCAGACTGGCTGGGCACGCTGCTGATTGTGTCGTCGGTGGTGCTGATTTCGATGGATTCGAGAAGAAGGGCTCAGACATCGTCGTAGCCTGATGCCCTCTCCCGGCGGGGAGAGGGCCAAAAACTTACTGCGCCTTCACCTTCCCGGCCACCAGCAGCGCCGTCAGCAGCATCAGGGTGCCGGAAATCACCACCGGTGAGGTGAGCCCTAAATTATCCAGCGCCAGGCCGCCCAACGCCGCACCGCAGGTATTCGCCAGCTGGATCACCGCCACCTGAATGGACCCGGCTTTTTCCGCCTGATCGGCCAGCGAGCGGGTGATCCAGGTCGACCAGCCCACCGGAATCAGCGCAAAGGCAAAGCCCCAGATAATCGCGATCGCCGAGGCAACCCATTTGTCGCTGCCCCACAGAATCAGTACAAGCGCGCTGACCGCCAGCACCAGCGGCGCCCCCGCCAGCGCCACCTTCAGGGAGCGTTTCAGGAACTGCGCCGACAGCGAGGTGCCGACAAAGCTGGCGATACCGAAGCTTAACAGCACCAGCGTCAGGCCATCGACGTCAAACCCGGCCATGGTCATAAACACCGGGCGGATATAGGTGAAGAAGGCGAACTGTCCGGCGAAGGCCATAAAGATGGCGGTCATCCCCGCCAGCACACCCGGGCGTTTCAGCAGGCTGAACATGTTCTGCTTGTGGTGCGCGGCTTCGCCCGGCAGCGACGGCAGCGCTTTCCAGACCCACAGAATACAGAGCACGCCCATCACCGCAGCACCGTTAAAGACGTTGCGCCAGCCGATGATCCCCCCGAGGAAGCTGCCGAGCGGCGCGGCAATCACCAGCGCGATGGAGACCGCACCGAAGATCACCGACAGCGCTTTCGGCACGGTGCGCGCCGGCACCAGTCGCATGGTGAGCGAGGCGGACATCGCCCAGAAGCCGCCGAGTCCCAGCCCGAGGCAGGCGCGCCCTAACAGCAACAGGGTGAAACTATCAGCAAAAGAGACCAGCAGGCAGGAGAGGGTCAGCAGCACGCTGAACAGGATCACCACTTTGCGACGGTCAACGGTGCCGATCGCCTGGGTGATAAACAGGCTGGCAAACATCGCCACAAACGCAGTAACGGTAACCGACTGGCCCGCCAGCCCTTCAGATATGCCCAGATCCTGCGCCATCGGCGTCAGCAGGCTGACCGGCAAAAACTCCACGGTAATCAGGCAGGCGACGCAAAACGCCACGGAAAAAACCGCCGACCAGTTCGGGCGAGAAACCGTTTTGGCCTGCGGTTGAATCGTGGGCTGGATATGTTCTGTCATGGCATCACCTGAGATAAAAACGTGCGGAAAAGTCGCGCAGTTTATCATCAAAAGTGTGACATATTTAACGTTTCGACAACTTTTCTTGCATTGCCGCCTTCGCCAGCCCGACGATCCACTCCTGATGCCCGTTAATCATTGGATTCGGCACGGTGCGCGCCAGCTCTTGTGCAGGAACGCCTTTCTGCGACTCCTGGGTCAGGATGCGCACGCGATTTCCCGGTAAATCTTCAAACAGCCAGGCGTGGATCACATCCAGACGTGAGCTGGCATCGCCCTCTACCCAGCCGTGCCAGGCGATGCGCGCGGCCTGGCCTGCGACCGGCGGCACATATTCCGTAACCTGCGCTTCTACCGGAAAGCCGAAGGTTGTGAAACGGAAGCGCGCGCCGTCGCTGAGCAGCGGGCCGCTGCCGTCGTGAAAGCGAATATCCTCGGCATTGCTGTAATACTCCGGCCACAGACGGGTGTCGTTCAGCTGGTCCCAGACGGCCTGCGCGGTCAGCCCAGCGACGATGATTTCGTTGGATGCAAAATTATCGGTAGTGCCCGGCAGGTACTCCTGCGGCCAGATAATGGCGGATTGATTCATGGTTCACCTCATCGTTTGTTAATGGGGTGATGGTGCGCCGGTTAGTGGTATAAATCTAATGACGATGATTTATAATCCTCATCACGAGGCGTGATATCAGTGCAGGAAGAAGACCCCCTCTTCCGGCAGGAAGAGTTGGTTATAACGCAGCTGGAAGGCATTCAGTTCGTACGGATCCGGCTCCATATCGCGCATAAAGCCAAGCGCCAGGCGAACCTGCGCATCGGTGATCGGCGCGGCAAGACGCGCCTTGCGCAGCAGGCGATACCAGTTCTGCAGGTTGTTTTCACTGCTGTCGACGATGCACACCTGCCAGATCAGCAGCACCTGCGCGGCATTGAGCAGATGCGCCTCGTCAGGACGTTCAAGGTAGCGGATAAACTCATTGCCGGCGCTTTTGCCAAACTGATCGATCATCGACTCCAGCGGCACAGGGGCGATCCCCAGCCGTTCGCTGAGACGACGAATGGCGCGCCGGGAGCCCGACGTCATGACGCGAAAGCCCACCACAAATACCACGGCAAGCGTAGCCAGCATTATCCAGACCATGAATTCTCCTTACGGTTAGTCGAGCATAATATCGGGAAACGCAGCGCGTCGACAGCGGACAACGTCGTATTAATGTACTGAAAACAGGTAGTAGAGGACTATGAAAACGGATATCCGCACGCTGGATTTGAATCTTTTGAAAACTCTGGATGCTCTGATGGATGAGCGCAGCGTCACCCGCGCGGCATCACGCTTATCCCTGACCCAGCCCGCGGTCAGCGGCATGCTCAACCGCCTGCGCGATTACTTTGACGATCCGCTGTTTATCCGCGCCCCGCACGGCATAGTGCCAACCACGCGCGCCGAAGAGCTGGCCGCCCCGGTAAAACGTATTCTGGCGGATATCGACGTGCTGCTGCAGCCCACCGGCTTCGATCCCCTGAGCGCCAGCATGACCTTTACCGTTGCCGCCACCGACTACGCATTGCGGGCAGTAATGGTGCCCTTTATCGCAGCCCTTAAGATACGAGCGCCCGCCATCCGCGTGCGGGTGGTACCGGTGGAATCCGACCGTCTGGTCAGCCAGCTTGAGCGGGGCAGCGTTGACGTGGCGCTGATCACTCCACACACCACGCCGGCCGAATTGCATAGTCGCGCACTTTATGATGAACGGTACGTTTGCATGATGCGTGCCGACCATCCGGACGCGGGCAAACCGCTTTCGCTGGCACGTTTTTGCGCCCTAGAGCATGTGCTGGTCTCTTACGAGGGAGACGGTTTTCGCGGGGTGACCGATAGCGTGCTGGAGAAAATTGGTCGAATGCGGCGTGTGGGACTTTCGGTGAGCCATTTTTTAGTACTACCGGACGTGCTGGCTCTCAGCGATATGATTGCCACCGTACCATCACGCATCGCCGAAAATCAGACGGAGATGTTCGTCTGCGAGACACCCGTTTCCGTGCCAGGCTTTACCAAAAGCATGGCCTGGCACGGCAGAACGCACCGCAATCCCGCGCAGGCCTGGTTGCGCGAGCTAATGCTTAAGACCAGTCAGCGCGCCTGAAGCCCTTTCAGCAGCGCCTCATGGAAACGCTGCGGATCCTGCATCTGCGGGGCATGGCCCATATCGTCAAACTCCACCAGCGTGGCGTGTGGGATACGCTTCGCCGTCTCCTTACCCAGCACCGCGTAGTTGCCCAGCGTCTTACGTATTTCCGGCGGGGCAAGATCTTTGCCGATGGCGGTATTGTCCTTCGTGCCGATCATCAATAATACCGGCATCTTCAGCTCGCTGAATTCATACATCACCGGCTGGGTGTAGATCATGTCGTAGAGCAGCGCCGAGTTCCAGGCCACCCGCTCTTTTCCCGGCCCGTTGTTCAGCCCGGCGAGCATGGTGACCCAACGCTCGTACTCCGGCTTCCACTCCCCTGCATAGTAGGTGTTTTTCTCGTACTGGCGGATGCCGTCGGCGCTGGTTTTCAGCTCGCGCTGATACCACTGGTCGACCGTAATATGCGGCACGCCGCGCGCCTTCCAGTCCTCAAGCCCAATCGGGTTGACCATCACCAGCTGTTCCACCTCCTGGGGCCACATCAGCGCGTAGCGGGTCGCCAGCATGCCGCCGGTGGAGTGACCAATAACGGTAACGCGATCGATCCCCAGCTCTTTCAGCAGGGCATGGGTGTTATCCGCCAGCTGCTGGAAGGTGTATTGATAGCGCTCCGGCTTGGTGGATTTGCAGAAGCCCACCTGATCGGGTGCCACCACGCGATAGCCGCTGGCGGTGAGGGCGCGGATGGTGCCGTCCCAGGTGCCGGCGCAGAAGTTTTTACCGTGCATCAGCACCACGGTCCGGCCGTTGGCGTTTTCCGGCTTCACGTCCAGATAGGCCATATCCAATGACTGTTCTTGCGAGGTAAACGTAAAGTGTTTTACCGGCCAGGCGTAGTCAAAATCTTCCAGCTTTTCGCCGTAGGTGGGGGTATCGGCCGCCATCGCGGGTGAGGCCAGCGCCACCAGCAGCGCAAGGCAGGATAATCGTCGGGTCAACATGCAAGCTCTCCGTTAGCAAAGGGGCTAAGGCTGCGCGAAAGGCGGCAGCAAACTAAAACTGTAGAGCATAGGACGGAGCGGATGTGTAAAGCGGGGTAAGGTAATCGGGGTGAGAATGTAAAAAAGCCCGGCATCACGCCGGGCAAAAAGTTACCTGCATACTCAGGCTGCTTTCAAACGTTGCACGCGTTTTTCGCGGCGGATCTTGCGCTCTTCCAGCACCGCAACCATCGCCATCAGGACGATACAGCCGATGGCTGCCGCATCCAGCGCGGCAAAGGTGCCTGCCCAGCCGGTGAGGCCGAAGATCGGCGTGCCGTCGGCAATCATCCCCAGACCCAGCTTGGCGAAGCTGTCGCCGATCAGGTAAGCGAAGGTGCCTTTAATCCCATCGGCAGCGCCGATCGCTTTTTTCGGCACAAAACCTACCGCCGCCACGCCGATCAACAGCTGCGGACCAAAGACCAGGAAGCCGAGCGCGAACAGGGAGGCGAGATAGACGTACTGGTTGCTGGCATGCTGATAAATACCCAGCGTGGCGATAATCAGCGCCAGCGCGACGCAGGCCACCAGCGCACGACGGCCATTGGCGAGATCCGAGAGCCAGCCCCACAGCAGGGTGCCGACCAGCGCGCCTACTTCAAACAGGGTGAAGCCCTGGATCGCCACCTCTTTGGAGAGCTTCAGCTCCTGGAAGGCATACACGGTTGACCACTGGTCGATACCGATGCGCACCACGTACAGGAAGATATTGGAGAAGCAGAGCAGCCAGATCACTTTGTTTTTCAGCACGTACTCAACAAAGATCTGCCATTTGGTCATCTCGTTCTCTTCAGTCTCTTTGTCCTCTTCGCTGATCTCTTCGTTAAACAGCTCTTCGGCTTTACCCAGACCGTATGATTCCGGGGAGTCGCTGCCGAAGCGCAGGCCGATAAAGCCGACGATCAGGGCGATAATCGACGGGAAGATAAACATGCCGATCACGTGGCCGTCGAAGAGGTAGTTCGCGCCGAACAGCGCCACCCCTGCCGCACCCGCCCCGCCGAGGTTGTGGGAGATGTTCCACATGCCGAGGTACGAGCCCCGCTTGCGGCGCGGGGTCCATTTGGTGATGGTGGAGTAGCTGCACGACCCGCCGGTACTCTGGAAGAAACCGCTCAGGGCGTAGAAGGCGATCATCAGGAACAGGCTGACGGAGCCCGCGCCCATGCTGGCGCTGAAGCCGAGCATACAGATGGCGGAGAGGATCAGCATAAACGGCAGGAACTGCTTGGTGTTTTTGCCGTCCGCATAGTACGAGACAACGGTTTTCCCCACCCCGTAGGTGATGGAGAAACCGAGGCCAATCATCCCCAACTGGGTCATGCTCAGCCCGTAGGTCGAGATCATGTCGTTCTGCGCGATGTTAAAGTTTTTGCGGATCAGATACATGGTCAGGTAGCCGATAAAGACCACCAGGTAGGACTGCATGAAGGGTTTGAACCACATTTTGCGCCGCACATCGAGCGGCAGATCCAGGGTCGGCTTGCGCACCTGATTGAGGAAGGCCAGCATGGTTTGCTCCTGAGCTGATTTTTACCTGCGAATGGCAGGCATTGTAAAAATCAGCCAGGAGAGATGCCTGAGACAGCGTCCAGGCGGAACCGGGAAAATTTCTTAGTTTCGCGCCACTCGCGGTGAAAAGGTGAGGCGCATCACATCACACTGGCTTCACGCGGGGCCTGGGCGTTAAGGAACGGCAGCAGCAGCAGGGCCGAAATCCCCGCCGCGATGGCGATCACCGCGAAGAACCCGCTCCAGTGCCAGGTGTCGATCACCCTGGCCAGCGGCCAGCCGGAAAGCGATGCCCCGAGATAGGCGAACAGCCCGACAAAACCGGTCGCCGCCCCTGCCGCGTCCTTGTGGGAGCACTCCGCCGCCGCCATGCCGATCAGCATCTGCGGGCCAAACACAAAGAAGCCGATGGTAAAGAAGCACGCCGCCTGCATCACGTAGCTGGCAAACGGCATCAGCCACAGGGAACCGACCGAGAGCAAAATCCCGGCGGCAAAAATCAGGTTCATTGGACCACGGTTGCCGTTGAAGAGCTTATCCGAGCCCCAGCCCGCCACCAGCGCGCCGATAAACCCGCCCAGCTCAAACATCGTCACCGCCGAGTTGGCGGTGACCAGATCCACACCCAGCGTCTCGGACATGTACAGATTGCCCCAGTCATTGATCGCCGCGCGCACCACGTAGACCAGCACGTAGCAGAGCGACAGCAGCCAGATATAGGGGTTTTTCAGCACATATCGGGTGAGGATCGCCTGGCGGGACAGCCCGGCCCCCTCCTGCTGCTGGGCAATCTCCAGCGCGTCGTGCCGCCAGTCGCCCACCGCCGGCAGACCCACGGTTTGCGGCCGATCGCGCAGACGCCAGCAGAGAAACAGCCCGGCGAGGATCGCGAGACAACCGGCAATCATCATCCCCGCGCGCCAGCCGTAGTGCAGCGCTGCGGCACCGACCACCATCGGGATCAGCGCCCCGCCGACGTTATGGGCGGTGTTCCAGATCGCCCACCAGCCGCCGCGCTCGTTGCGCGAATACCAGGCGGTGAGCAGGCGGGCACAGACCGGCGCGCCCCAGCCCTGGAAAAAGGCGTTCAGCGCCCACAGCAGGGCGAAGGCCCAGAGCGAGGTGGAGAAGCCGAACAGGATGTTCACCACCCCGGTGGCGATCAGGCCAAAACCCATAAAGTAGCGGGCGTTGGAGCGGTCGCTGACGATGCCGGAGAAGAACTTCGACAGGCCATAGGTGATGTAAAACAGCGTCGCCAGCAGGCCGATATCGGTGCGGGTCATCACCCCGCTGGCGAGGATCTCCGGCGCGGCGGCGTTAAAGCTTTTGCGGGTGAAGTAGAACAGCGCGTAGCCGAGCCAGAGGGTGATCAGAATATGGCGTCGCCAGTAACGATAGCGGGCGTCGATTTCCGCCTTATCGCTTATCGGGACTGCATCGACAGGGGGTTTAAACATGGTGACTCCGAAGCGGTAAACTGACGCTGACGCGCGTCCCGTGTGTGCAGGAGATAGTCAGCGTGCCGCCCAGCGCCTTCACGCGTTCGCGCATCCCCGCCAGGCCAAAGCCTTGTTGCCCTGAGCCCGGCGGCAGGCCGCAGCCATCGTCTTCAATCACCAGCCTGAGGCTTTCATCCTGCTGCCAGCCCTGCAGCGTCACCGCGCTGGCGTTGGCGTGTTTGACGATATTGTTCAGCCCTTCCTGACAGACGCGAAACAGCGTGACGCGCTGGCCTTCACTCAGCAATGATTCATCAATGCACCAGTCGAGATGGCTGACGATGCCGCGGCTCTCCAGCTCCATCTCACGCATCAGGGAGCGCACCGCCTGTTCCAGGGTCAGATCGTCCAGCTGGCGCGGACGCAGCCTGCCCAGCAGGCGACGCACCGAGTCATACACGCCCAGCGAGAGCTGTTCGATATGCGCCCCGCCCTGCTTCACCCCGGCGTTGTCCGCCGCCAGACGCTGGACGATACCCGCCTGGGTACGAATGGCGGTAATGGTCTGGCCGATGTCGTCGTGCAGTTCACGCGCCACCTCCTGGCGCACGCTCTCTTCGGTCTCCAGCAGGCGTTCTGCCAGGCGGCGATTGCGCGACAGCTCGGTTTGCAGGGACTGGTTCAGCTCACGCAGACGCTGAATGCCCGCGCCGAGCAGCAGCCCGGTCAGGCTCTGGGCCAGCAGAGAGAGCAGCAGATCCACCGGGTGATCGTGCCAGGTCTGGCTGGCAATCAGCGCGATGGCGTTCATCAGCGTGGCGATCAACGCCCCCTGCCAGCCGTAATGCCAGGCGAGCGCGATGATCGGCAGCGCCAGACAAAACGGCGTAAAGCGCGACAGCTCTGCGGGCAGGCCAAGCTGCAACCACAGGCTCACCACAAACAGCAGCAGATACCAGATGAGATGCCGGGCGCGCCAGTTGACGGGCTGAGAAACCAACGCCGGGCCAAGGGGCTGCCAGACGGTGCTGGTGAGGTAATGCCAGATGACGAGGCAGGTCGGGGCCAGGGTCAGGCCGCCGGTCAGGGTCAGCAGCAGGGTGTTCAGCATCTCCTTTTCGCCCACCCACGGCAGGGACTGCAACAGCGCGGCGGCGATCAGCGCCGCCCCCTGGCGCAGCAGGGTGCGCCAGTCGCGCTGGTGACGATAGCGGGAAATAAGCGCAACCGGGAGGAGCGTGAGCAGGCTTCCGGTCATCAATAAGGGCAGATACGCGAGGGCGACTTCCTGCGACAACCAGATCAGCATCAGCCACTCTGCACCCAATAAAACCGGCCAGTAGCCGCGCGGGCATTGCAGCATCAGCCCCAGCCGCAGGCCGAAAGGGAACAGCAACACCGCCAGCTCCGGGCGTTCTACCAGATGCAGGCTGATGCTCCACAGGCAGAACCAGGCGGCAGAGAAGATAAAGAAGCTGGCGACCACCGCCACCAGCCGGGAGAAAAAGGCGTGCATTACCAGCCGTCAAACATGCGGCGCGCCAGCTCAACGTCATTGCTGACGCCCAGTTTTTCCATCAGGTTGGCGCGGTGAACGTGTACGGTTTTTGGCGACAGGCCAAGCTCAAGGGCGATCTCTTTCACCGCCATTCCCTGAGCCAGCTTTTCCGCCACCTGGCGTTCGCGTCGGGTAAGCGGGTCCTGGCGTCCGGCCGCCAGCTTGAGGGCGATATCTGGCGTCAGGTAGCAACCGCCGGTGGCGACGGTGCGCACGGCGGCAATCAGCTCGTCCGGGCTGCAGCGTTTGGAGAGAAACCCGCGCGCCCCCGAGTTCAGCGCCTGCTCCACCAGCGCCGGACTGTCGTGAACCGAGAGCATGATGGTCGTTATTCCCTTCGGCAGCTGGCTCAGCAGCTCCAGCCCGGAGAGGTCCGGCATTGAGATATCGCAGATACAGACCTGCACCCCGCATCCCGGCAGGCCGGCCAGCGCCTCGCGGCCGGAGCCGAACTCGGCCACCACCTGAAAATCGGGCTCCAGGCTCAGCAGCTGGGCAAATCCGGAGCGGACGATAAGGTGATCGTCGATAAGGGCGATGGTGGTCATGGTGCATTCCTGGCGGGATTAAAAAACGCGCTTACCTTAGCGATAAGCGCGTTACTGTTCAAGCGATGAACGATTCGTGCCGTCAGAGGATGCCTGTGGTCACCGTAAAGCGGCGGGTTTCGGCCGGAGCCAGCGAAATCAGGCTGCCGCTGTGCTGTGCCGCCAGGAACCCTTCCGGGCGGCAGGTGGCCGGAAGCACGAACGCCGCCACCTGCTGATCGCCGTTGTAGAGTATCCAGCGGGTGGCGTAGTTCAGTTCGGCGCTGGCAAAACGCGTAACAAAGGTGACGCCATCCGGGGCGATCATGCGGAATTCCGGGCTATCCGTATAACGATCGAGCTGGTCGGTGAAGAAGACAATCTCCGGATCGTAAAATTGCGGTTCAGAGAGGGTCTTCAGGGTCGCTTCGCCCTGCTGTACACGCTGGTTGAACGCCAGCCACTGTTCGGTAGGTTTAACGTGCGCCGGGATCGACTCGCGCAGCTGAATGGCTTCATCCGGGACGTTCTGGCTGAAGGTGGCCCCCTCAACATACGCATAGTTCATATGGCACATGTACTGGAGCGGCATGGGCACCGTCGCCAGGTTGGTTACAGCCATGGTGATCTCAAACAGGGCGCTGGCTTTACGTAATGTCACCGCGGGCTGCGCCTGGTAGTGATGACCGAAGCCCATCACGTACTCATAGCGTCCGGTCACCCGCAGGCTGTCGCCGCTCAGCTCCAGCCAGGCTTCATCCATTGGCGCGCAGGGCATTTCACCGTGTAGCGGATGGGTATCCTCCGGCGACGGGCAACCATTTGCCAGCAGGCCAGAGTGGAAGGCGAAGCAGCCATAGGTTTCCACCACCTCTTTTGCCGCTTTGGGCTGGCGGAACATATTGCGCATCGTCAGGTCGCGGCCATCAAACTCCGCATCCCAGATCATCTGCCCCAGCCAGGGGAGGATCACCAGGTGACCGCGGCTGTTTTCCACCCGCAGCCCCTCCACGCCGCTGGCGTAGCGAAACGCCGTCACCGTGAAGTCATCGTTTTGCAGCAGGATGCGCGGCTGTTCGGTAAAGAGTGCGCGCCACAGGGGAAGTTGCGTCATGGTGATCCTCCTCAGGAAGCGGTGGCTTCGGTCAATTCGCGGCGCACTTTGCTCTCACGCCAGAAGTAGACGCCCACGTAAACAAAGCACAGCATTGAAACCAGGAACGAAGCCTGCAGCGAGTGGAACAGATCGGCGACATAGCCCTGTACCGCAGGGACCACCGCCGCGCCCACAATCGCCATCACGATCACCGCGCCCGCCATTTCGGTATGTTCGTTGTCCACGGTATCCAGGGTTCCGGCGTAGATAGTGGCCCAGCATGGCCCGAAGAGAATACTGACCAACACCGCAACGTAAACCGCGCTAAAGCCTGGCGCCAGCGCCACATAGGCCAGGAACAGCGCGCCGACCACCGAGTACATAATGAGCACCTTCGCCGGGTTGAAGCGGGTCATCAGAACGTTGGCGATGAACTTGCCGATGAAGAAGCAGGCAAAGCTGTAGACCATAAAGTTGGAGGCGTCGCGTTCGTTGATATCGCCCAGCTCCAGCGCCAGACGGATGGTGAATGACCACACCGCCACCTGCATGCCCACATAGAGGAACTGCGCCACAATACCGCGACGGAAGCGGGCATTGGTGGCGAGGTAGCGCAGGGTATCCATCGCCGACGGGCGCTTACGCTCCGTGGTTTGCGCCACTTTGCAGGTGGGGAAGCGGGTTAACAGAAACAGAACCATCACCACCACCAGAACCATAATCATATACTTGTAAGGCTCCAGCGTGTTCTCCAGCATCAGGATCTTAAAGTTGTGGATCTGCTCGGCGTTCATGCCTGCCATCTGTTTTTCCAGGCTGTCGCCTTCGGAGAAGACCAGATATTTACCCAGCAGGATGCCTGCGGCAGCGCCAATCGGGTAGAAGGTCTGGCTAACGTTCAGGCGCAGCGTGGCATAGGCTTTCGAGCCGATCATTGAGCTGTAGGTATTAGCCGCCGTTTCGAGGAAGCTCAGACCAATCGCGATGGCAAAGATGGCCGCCAGGAACATGGTGTAGGTTGCCATGTGCGAGGCCGGGAAAAAGAGCGTACAGCCTACGATATAGAGCGTTAATCCGATTAAGATCGCCACTTTATAGCTGGTCTTTTTAATTACCAGCGAGGCCGGAATAGCTATCAGGAAATAACCGCCATAAAATGCGCTTTGCACCAGCGCCGAGGCAAAATTGCTGAGTGCAAAGACGCTTTTAAACTGCGTAATTAAAATATCATTTAAAGCAGCAGCGCATCCCCATAATGGGAATAAGCAGGATAACAAAATAAACTGGAACAGAGGGGTTTTATTCAGATAGCCGTCAGGCATCTGAATGATGTTTTTATCGTTCATAGTGCTACCTTTTATTTCGCAGGGTTTTATTATTCGTTCAATGCCAGAAACTCATTGAATTGTTCGATGCTGGGGTAAGAAGACTGGGTGCCTTTCCCGGTGACGCTGAAGGCGGCAAAGAGGGAGGCTTTTTTCATGGCGGCTTCGACGTTGCCGCTCTGCACATAGTAGTGGGCAAAGCAGCCGATAAAGGCATCACCCGCTCCGCTGGTGTCAACGGCATTCACTTTAAAGGCCGGAACCACTACTTCTTTATCACGGGTGAGCCATAGCGCTCCTTTTTCACCCATCGTGACGATAATATTATTCAGCCCTTTATCTACCAGCGAACGCGCCGCGAGGCAGATATTTTCGTAGGTATTTACCGGCATGCCGGTCAGAATTTCCAGCTCGGTTTCATTGGGTACAAAGAAATCGCATTTACAGGCGTAGGACATATCTAATTCACGCAGTGCAGGAGCCGGATTTAATAACACCTTAATGCCATGTTTCTTGCCAAACTCAATGGCGTGATAAACCGTTTCCAGCTGAACTTCCAGCTGCAGGACAATAAGCTGGCACTTTTTCAGATCCTCTGCCGCGCGGTCGATATCTTCCGGCGAAAGGAATTTATTGGCCCCCTTCACAATCAGAATGCTGTTGCTGGAGTTGGCATTAACAAAAATCGGCGCCACGCCGCTGCTGGTGCATGGCACTTTTTCCACATAGGTGGTGTTGATGCCCCAGGACTCCAGATTACGGATGGTGTTATCGGCAAAGATATCGTCACCGACTTTGGTGAGCATCATCACTTTGGAGTTGAGCTTGGCCGCCGCCACCGCCTGATTCGCCCCTTTGCCGCCGCAGCCAATTTTAAAGGCCGGGGCTTCAAGGGTTTCGCCCTCTTTCGGCATCTGATTGATATAGGTGATGAGATCCACCATGTTGGAGCCGATAACCGCGATATCCATGTTTACTACCTCTCTGAAACAATCACTCAACAATGATATTATCGTAACATTATCATGTTATTTCCGTATCATTTGTGACTGCGATCGCGATTAGCGGATCCATTGACGTCGGTTAATGTTTAATCTTCGCGCGGAGTTAAAAGTGAAAAGCAATGTCGGGAATTTAAAATTAACTCATTAATTACAACAGATTGGATGATAATGACAGTTTCAGAAGCGGCTTTTCTTTCCGGCCGGGCGGCAGTATAGTATGACGCAACAAAAATGTTCCTGACGCATCATGCATGTGTTTAAAGGAACATCCTACTGTGCGGAGAGGGTGAATGGAGACGAAGCAAAAAGAACGAATCCGGCGTCTGGTGGAGCTGTTAAAAAAAACCGACCGCATCCATCTGAAAGATGCCGCCCGGATGCTTGAAGTCTCCGTTATGACTATCCGTCGCGATCTCAGCCCGGATAACCATGAGACCGTGCTGCCCCTGACCCTGCTGGGCGGCTATATCGTGATGGTTAATAAACCGGCCACCGCGCCTGCCGCACCGGTGGTACGCAGCCAGACTCACCACCCCGACGATCTGCCTATCGCCATTCTGGCGGCGGGCATGGTGGCGGAAAACGACCTGGTCTTTTTTGATAATGGCCCGGAGATGCCGCTGGTGATTAGCATGATCCCCGACGACATTACCTTTACCGGCATCTGCTATTCCCATCGCGTATTTATGGCGCTTAATGAGAAGCCCAACGCCACCGCCATTTTGTGTGGCGGCACCTACCGGGCAAAAAGCGATGCGTTTTATGACACCAGCAACCCGTCGATACTGGACTCCCTGAACCCGCGCAAGGTGTTTATCTCCGCCAGCGGCGTGCATGAGCACTATGGGGTTACCTGGTTTAACCTTGACGATCTCGCCACCAAGCGCAAAGCCATGCAACATGGCATCCGCAAGATCCTGCTGGCCCGTTACGCCCTGTTTGATGAAGTGGCCCCCGCCAGCATCGGGCCGCTGTCGGCATTTGATGTGCTGATCAGCGACCGCCCGCTTCCGGCAGACTACCCGGCCCACTGCCGGAACGGCTTTGTGAAAATCATCACCCCGGACGCCGCCGGGGAGTAAGTTACTCGAAGAACACCGCAATTTTGTTAAACATGGTCGGATCGGACTGGTTACGCACCACTTTCACCACATCTTCCAGCTTGTCGATCTGGGCCATCATCTGCTCCAGACGCTGGTCATCATTCACCAGTAGCCAGATACGGCTGTGCTCGCTGCCCTGGATTGGTAAACAGAGGATGCCTTCCACGTTGAACGCCCGGCGGGCAAACAGCCCGCAGACGTGGGTCATGACGCCTGGGTGGTTGCGGACGGTGAGTTCCAGAATGACGTTATCATTTTGCTTCTGCATGGCTTATTCCCCCACCATTTCTGTATTGGCCGCACCCGGCGGTACCATCGGATAAACTTTTTGTTGTGGATCGATACGCACGTGGATCAGTGCCGGGCCTGGGCGCGAGATCGCCGCCTGAAGTGCGGCCTGCGCATCCTCTTCGGCATTCAGATCGCAGGTGTGCAGGCCAAACCCGGCGGCAATCTGCATAAAGTTAATCATCCCCGGATAGGTGGCGGCAAAGACGCCCTGCTTGTAGAACAGGCTCTGCTGCTGATGCACCAGGCCCAGCGCTTCGTTGTTCATCAGAATGATTTTCACATCCAACTGATTTTCCGCCGCGGTGGCCATCTCCTGGATGTTCATCATCAGGCTGCCGTCGCCGGAGAAGCAGATCACCTTGCGGTCCGGATTCGCCAGCGCCGCGCCCACTGCCGCAGGCAGGCCAAAGCCCATGGTCCCCAGCCCGCCGGAGGTCAGCCACTGACGCGGACGGTTCAGTGGATAGGCCTGGGCGGTCCACATCTGATGCTGTCCCACGTCGGTGGTGATAATGGCGCTGTCGTCCACGCAGGCGGCCACGGCGTTAATCAGCCCGTAGTGGCTCAGCGGATCGCCGCCGGTCGGGATAGCGCCCGGGAACTCCTGCTGCAGACCGGTGACCTGCTCACGCCACGCGGTGCGCGGGGTGGCGTCGATGTGCGGCAGCAGCTGCGCCAGCACCTCGTTAACATCGCCCTGGATCGCCACGTGTGGCTGCTTGATTTTGCCCAGCTCGGCGCGGTCGATATCCACGTGAATGATTTTGGCGTTCGGGCAGAACTGCTCGGTTTTGCCGATCGCCCGGTCATCAAAACGTGCCCCGAGAACGATCAGCAGGTCAGCTTCCTGCAGAATAAAGTTGGTGCTGCGCGCGCCATGCATCCCGAGCATGCCCAGCGACAGCGGGTGCGCTTTAGGCAGCATGCCCAGCGCCATCAGGGTCATGGTGGTTGGCAGGTTGGCCTTTTCTGCCAGGGTACGCACCGCATCAGGCGCGTCGATCACCCCGCCGCCCAGATAGAGCACCGGACGCTGGGCGGCGTTAATCATCGCCGCCGCCTCGCGCACGCTCTCCGCGCTGAATGCCGGCGATGGCGCACGGGTGCCTGGCTCTGGCAGTACCTCGATCTCAATTTCAGCGGTCTGCACATCCTTAGGAATGTCTATCCACACCGGACCCGGACGACCGGACTGGGCGATACGGAACGCATCGCTGATAACCTGCGGTAATTCGCTGATATCGCGCACTAAATAGTTGTGCTTGGTGATGGGGATAGAGATGCCGTAGGTGTCCACTTCCTGAAACGCATCGGTGCCGATCATCGAGGCAGGCACCTGGCCGGTAATGCAGACTAACGGAATGGAGTCGAGACGCGCGTCGGCGATGGCGGTCACCAGGTTGGTGGCCCCCGGCCCGCTACAGGCCATGCAAACCGCCGGTTTGCCCTGGGTACGCGCCATGCCCTGGGCGATAAAGCCTGCGCCCTGTTCGTGTCGCGCCAGCACGTGACGGATCTGCGTGCTCTGGCTTAAGGCGTCATACAGCGGGAGTACCGTTCCGCCAGGGATACCCGCAACCGTGGTAATGCCCTGACGTTCCAGCAGATGAACGATTAACTGCGCGCCTGTGAAACGCGTCTTGTGTGATGTTGTGCCCGAACTTGCCATGCTCCAGTCCTCTTATTGTGATCTGAGCCGACTTTCCGGGGGGCTTTAAACGAAAAACCCCGCCGGTTTGCGCCGGCGGGGTTTGGAATCGTGTGTTGATCCAGTCCCTACGGCGCATTGCCGACGACGACCACCACACGCACGACGACCACTGCGGCTGGTTGCGCAGTTTTTAGTAGGGTCGAGGTCAGCATGGAAGAGGTCATTAGGAACCTGTCTCTGGAATCATTGATAGAATTTATACAAACACAGGTTTTCAGGCGTGACAATGGAAATATTTTCATCTGCGCAAAAATGCGTCAGGGATCACGTTTCGTTTATTAGGTGATGAAAACAAAAAACCCCGCCGGAGCGAGGTTTTTTTTACAGCGTTTGCGGCTGGTGACCGCAGAGCACACTGTGTTACGTCAACGCCCGAAGTATACGCGATCGCACAGGAACGCGCAATTTGGGGCACGGATTTTGACGCATTTGAGTATGGATCGCCCTTCACGTTTTGTCCATAAATTACTGTTCATATATACAGTATTTATCTATACTGGTGGTGTTCACAGGGTGTGAGGGGAGCCGCTCGTAGTACACCGGCGCAACGAAGTCCTGGCTGAAACGGGTGGTGCCGTCAGCGCCTCCACTCCCCAACTGAGCACACTGTGTTACGTCAACAAAGGTGCTGGTCACAGGCGGCGGAAAGGTACGCCAGCATCGTGCTCCTTAACCAGAGGAGACGCGTATGAGCGTAGTGGATATGGTTGTACTTATCCTCAAACTCATTGTTGCAGCACTGCAACTGCTTGATGCTGTCCTGAAATACGTGAAGTAATTCAGGTTCAAGTCGCACCGAAGAGGGGCGGGAAACCGCCCCTCTTTAACAACGATAATAACGAGGGAATGCTATGTCGCGTTTGCTAATTGAACCCGTTACGCCGGACGAACCGGGGTATATCGCGCTTAAGGCCGAGAGCGTCGCGCTTAATTTCAACATGCTGCGCAGGCTGGAAGAGAACTGGCAGCGCGGCGAAAACCGCTTCAATGCCCCCGGCGAAAAGCTGCTGGGTGCGTTTCTCAATGGCAAGCTGGTAGGAATTTGCGGACTAAACCGCGATCCGTTCAGCCAGCAGCCGCGGGCCGGTCGCATCCGCCATTTCTATATCAGCGAAAAGTGTCGCGGGCAGGGTATCGGCAGGCAGCTGCTCGATGTGGTGATGGCCGATGCCAGCATATGGTTCGATTTTCTCAATACCCATGCGCCCCAGACCGCCTGGGCCTTCTACCAGCGGTCAGGCTTTACGCTGGTCGCCGATGAACCGCGCGTGACGCACCGGCTGTTTTGCGCGGTTTAAGCAAATGAATTAACGCTGGCAACATTCGTTGCCGCTGTCGTTTAAAAATCCTGCCTTCTTGCCTCTTCCCGTTATTCAGCCGGGTACTTAACTTGTCATTTTCCTGTGGTAGATTCCTCGCGCATTTATGGGAATGCGTAGTTACTTATTCTTTATTTCTCACTTTTGGCAAAAGTATTCAGCGACATGAAAAAACAGCGGAACGTTAATTTACTCTTGATGTTGATCTTGCTGGTCGCCGTCGGTCAGATGGCGCAAACCATCTATATCCCGGCCATTGCGGACATGGCGAAGGAACTCCAGGTCCGCGAAGGGGCGATCCAGAGCGTGATGGGCGCCTATCTGCTGACCTATGGGGTATCGCAGCTCGTCTACGGCCCGCTTTCGGACCGCGTGGGTCGCCGCCCGGTGATCCTGGTCGGCATGACGATTTTTATGATCGCGACGGTCATCGCCATGACCACCCACAGCCTGAGCGTGCTGATTGCCGCCAGCGCGTTGCAGGGCGTCGGCACCGGCGTCGGCGGGGTGATGGCACGCACGCTGCCGCGGGATATGTATCAGGGCACCCAGTTGCGCCACGCCAATAGCCTGCTGAACATGGGCATCCTGGTGAGCCCGCTGCTGGCGCCGCTGATTGGCGGCCTGCTGGATACCGTCTGGTCATGGCGGGCCTGCTATGGCTTCCTGCTGATGCTGTGCGCCATCGTTACCTTCAGCATGGCGCGCTGGATGCCGGAAACCCGGCCCGCTGAGGCGCCTCGCACCAGACTGCTCACCAGCTACAAAATCCTTTTCGGCAACGGGGCGTTTAACTGCTACGTGCTGATGCTGATTGGGGGCCTGGCGGGTATCGCCGTATTCGAAGCCAGTTCGGGCGTGCTGTTGGGCGCCGGGCTGGGTCTCAGCAGTATGGTGGTAAGTATTCTGTTTATTCTGCCGATCCCGGCGGCGTTCTTCGGCGCATGGTTTGCCGGACGCGCCAATAAACGCTTTACCACCCTGATGTGGCAGTCGGTGGCAAGCTGCCTGCTGGCGGGGCTGATGATGTGGATCCCGGGGCTGTTCGGGGTGATGAATGTCTGGACCCTGCTGATCCCGGCTGCGCTCTTCTTCTTTGGCGCGGGGATGCTCTTCCCGCTGGCGACCAGCGGCGCGATGGAGCCCTTCCCGTTCCTCGCGGGTACCGCCGGGGCGCTGGTGGGAGGATTGCAGAATATCGGCTCCGGCGCGCTGGCCTGGCTCTCGGCGATGATGCCGCAAAACGGACAGGCCAGCCTTGGTCTGCTGATGACCTTAATGGGGCTGCTGATTGTGCTGTGCTGGCTGCCGCTGGCCTCCCGCGCCTCACATCACCAGCAGGCGGTGTAGCGTTCACTTGCCCTCGCGTCCGTTTCCTGTTTTCTTAAGGGGATAACGCCTGCGAGGAACCTATGACGCCACAGACCCAGACATTAATCGCGCAATATCCCCTGCTCAATGCGCTGATCGCCCTGAAAGAGACCACCTGGCTTAACCCCAAAGCCACCACGCTGGCCGAAGGGTTGCCGCACGTTGGCCTGACCCAGGCCGACGTGGATGATGCCCACGCGCGCCTGGCGCGGTTTGCGCCGTACCTGGCGAAAGCGTTCCCGGAAACGGCGGCCACAAACGGGATTATCGAATCGGAGCTGGTCGCCATACCGGGGATGCACAAGCGGCTGGAGACGGCGTTCGATATCACCCTTCCCGGCACGTTGCTGTTGAAAAAAGACAGTCATCTGCCGATCTCCGGCTCCATCAAAGCCCGCGGCGGCATCTATGAGGTGCTCACCCACGCGGAAAAACAGGCCCTCGCCGCGGGCCTGTTAACGCCGGAGGAGGATTACAGCATCCTGCTGGAGCCGCGCTTCAAAGATTTCTTCAGCCAGTACAGCATCGCCGTGGGGTCGACCGGCAACCTGGGGATGTCCATCGGCATCATGAGCGCCCGCATCGGCTTTAAGGTGACGGTCCATATGTCCGCCGATGCCCGGGAATGGAAAAAAGCGAAACTGCGCAGCCACGGCGTGACGGTGGTGGAATATGAGCAGGACTACGGCGTGGCGGTGGAGCAAGGCCGCAAAGCGGCCGAAAGCGATCCGAACTGTTTCTTCATTGACGATGAAAACTCCCGTACCCTGTTTTTAGGCTATGCCGTGGCAGGCGCACGACTGAAAGCGCAGTTTGCTGACCAGGGCCGGGTGGTGGACAGGGATCATCCCCTGTTTGTCTATCTGCCATGCGGCGTCGGCGGCGGCCCTGGCGGCGTGGCGTTTGGGCTGAAGCTGGCCTTTGGCGACCATGTGCACTGCTTCTTTGCCGAACCTACTCATTCGCCGTGCATGCTGCTGGGGGTTTATACCGGGCTACATGACCAGATTGCCGTGCAGGATCTGGGGATCGATAACCTCACCGCGGCCGATGGCCTGGCGGTAGGCCGCGCGTCCGGTTTTGTTGGCCGTGCCATGGAGCGCCTGCTCGACGGGTTCTATACCCTCTCCGATCAGAGCATGTATGACATGCTGAGCTGGCTGGCGCAGGAGGAGCAGATTCTTCTTGAGCCCTCCGCGCTGGCGGGAATGGCCGGGCCGGTACGTCTTGCCACTGCCGGGCACTATGCGCTGGACAACGCCACCCACCTGGTGTGGGCCACCGGCGGCGGCATGGTGCCGGACGAGGAGATGGCGAAGTATCTGGCAAAAGGGCGGTAACTTACTGGCTCTGGCGTAACAGGGTCATTAACTCGATGGGCGAACGGTGATGGCGGATAAGATCGCGCATCACCCGCATATGCGGGGCACAATGGCGAAAGAACGCCAGATACCCCGCGCACAGCGCGCTTTTGCCCTCCACCCGGTGTTTCGGGCAGTCGCCGTTGCACAGGTAAAGCGCCGGGCAGGCCTGGCACTCACCGGGTAAAGTGGTTTTTTTACGCTGGCCAAAGGCGATGGCCGCCTCACTGTTATTAAGCTCTGCCAGCGGCGTCTGGTGGATGTTACCCAGCCGGTACTCGGGGTAGACATAGTGATCGCATTGATAGAGATCGCCCTGCGCCTCCAGCGCGAAGGCGTGGCCGCAGGTGACGGCGAGGGAACAGATCTGCGACGGATAGCCGCACCAGACCCCTAACGTCGAGTCGAAAAGCTGCACAAAGATGCGACCAATATCCTCCCGCACCCAGATATCAAACACCGACGACAGGAATGCTCCCCACTGCGCATCGCTGACTGATTCCGGGTTGTCGTGCTCCAGCAGGGGAAGAAACTGCAGATACGGCGTGCCCAGCGCGCGCAAATAGCGATACATGCGCTCCGGCTGGCCGCTGTTCTGCCGGTTGATGACCGTCAGAAGATTAAACGACACCTGATGCGCTCGCAGCTTCTCTATCGCCGCCAGCACCTTATGATGAGTAGGGTTGCCGCTGCGGCTGACGCGATAAGCATCATGCAGCGCCGCAGGCCCATCGAGAGAGATACCCACCAGCCAGCCCTGTTCACGAAAAAATACACACCAGGCGTCATTGAGCAGGATGCCGTTGGTCTGAAAAGCGTTGTGGATACGTTTTCCTGCGCCATGCCGCTGTTGCAGTTCCACGACACGACGAAAGAAATCCAGCCCGCACAGGGTCGGTTCCCCGCCCTGCCAGGCGAACTGTACCTCTGGTCCGGGCTGGGCGGCGATATGCTGTTGAATAAAGGTTTCCAGGGTGGCGTCATCCATGATCGCCTGTTTAGGCTTATCGATATAAAAACAGTAGCGGCAATTCAGGTTGCATCGTGAGCTGGCTGGCTTGGCCATAACCTGACATCCTGTCATGTAATACCCCTGATAAAAATAATGAGATGGTGGACATGGCTAGCAGCAAACAGTAATGCGAGGGATAACACTGCGAGGGCGATCAAAAATTTAATATGCACCGGTCGGGATGATGAAAAATCATACAGAGAAACATCCATTTGCGCCCTGCTGCGGGTGTAATACCAGAGGATCAGCGCCGCGATTGCCAGTACACCCAGCGCCACCCAGAACAGCTGCCCTGCCTGCTGCCAGTTGTGTTTAACCGCCAGCACCATCAGGGCGCCGTAGCCCAGCAGGGTGCGCAGCCAGGCGAGCGAGGTCCGCTCCGGCTGCAGTCCCGGATCGGCCAGGCGGCGGGCTTTGCGATTATCCGCCATAGAGCACCAGTCCCATGACAATCACCGCCACCACCATCAGGATCAGGCTGATAATCAGCAGGCTGTGGGTATAGGGCAGGTCTTCTTTCAGGCGCATCGCCTTTTCATTACGCAGCCAGCGCAGGTAACCGTAGATCGCCAGCCCGCCGGAAAAGAGGCACAGCAGCAGCGCCAGCAGCTGGCGGATCACCGGCGTGGCAAAGTCGGGGGCCAGCTGGTCAAGGCCGACACCGGCTGCCAGAAAGCCCAGTGCGGTGCGGATCCAGGCCAGAAAGGTGCGCTCGTTTGCCAGCGAGAAGCGATAATCCGGCGCTTCGCCGAGGCGGGAAATTTTCATCTGCACTCCTTTTGCTGTTGTTGCCGGATGGCGATAAAAACGCCTTATCCGGCATTTTAGTCAGAACTTCTGCTTTTTCTCCTCCACTTTGACACCTTGCGTTGGTAAACCGGTGTCGTAGTCGCGCACGACCGGGGAATAACCGTCTGCCGGACGCGGTCGGAAAGCCCCCATCCAGCGTGGCGTAGCAGTTTTACGCCACGGGCGCAGGCTCCACTGATAGGTACGGAACGGATCGCGAATGTGATCCATATAATCCAGCAGAGCATCGTGCATTTTGACGCGAACCTCTTCCAACTCAGGAGCATCGATCAGATTTTTGAGCTCATCAGGATCGCTTCGCCTGTCATACAGCTCGTCGCTGGTAAACAGGTTTAACACCAGTTTCCAGTCGTCCGTGACCCAGCAGCGCACCGGAATAAAACCGCCAAAGCTGTCATGCTCAATCTCATAGCGGTTGAACTCCACCATCACGCCACGAGGCTGCGCAACGGCCAGAATATTTTCCCCGGGCAGAATGTCCGGCTTAGGAATGCCCGCCAGCGCCATCATGGTTGGCAGCAGATCGATATGGCTGACAGGCGTATCCACCTGACGATGCTCTCCTTCCGGCGAACGCATAATCAGCGGAATACGGGTGATATCATCGTACATCGCTGCACCTTTGCTGATGAGCTTATGGGCACCCATCATTTCCCCATGGTCAGAGGTGTAGATCACCCAGGTACTTTCCCGCTGCTCCGGCGTTAACGCCGCGATCACCCGGCCAATCTGGTCATCGACAAAGTCATTGCAGGCAAAATAGAGAGGATGGTAGTAGCGCCCGTCCTCTCCTACCGGCGAGGGCATCGCCTGCGACCACAGACGATGATGCTCAGGCTTATTATTCAGTGGATCATGTGCTCTCGCCCCGAGGTCGTAATAAAAATCCTGATATTTCTCAAGATACTCAACCGGGCAGGTAAAGGGATGATGCGGCTCGTCATACGACACCACCATCAGAAATGGCTCATCGGCGCGCGCAGGCTGATGGAGAAAATCGACCGCCCGGTTGCTGATGCGGTGCGCCCAGGTAAAGGTTTCATCGATATTGTTGGCCTGTAAATCTTCGATACTATTCAGACCATTACGCCACAGGCCGATCTCTTGCTCGGTCAGTTCCGCAAGGTAGTTGGCACCGTCATACCAGTAATCAGCATCCCACTCCGGAGGGCACTCACCAGTGCCAAAATAGTCATGCCCGTCGAGGTGCCATTTGCCGATATAGCAGGTGTGGTAGCCCGCATACTTAAAATAGCGACCCATGGTGACGATGTTTTTCCCCGGTGCGACGTTATTGGTCCATGGGCCGGACTGATTGGCATAGATGCCGGTAAATAAGCCAGCTCGCGCAGGCGTGCATACCGGCGAACAGGTATAGGCGGAGTTAAAACGAATACCTTCCGCCGCCAGAGCATCAATATTGTTCGTGTTCAGCGGCTTGCCGCTATAGCAGCCCACCATATTGGTGGCCTGGGTATCGGTCATAATGAAGAGAAAGTTAGGACGACTCATGCTTTATCCTTAGCGTCACAGACACGCTGCACAGTGGCGGAACGGCGTCTCTGCCAGCTGCTATAAATGATATAAATCACCACGACCGCCGTGATGGTATAGCTGATAACCGTCAACCATCGGGTGTGATAACCACCGAACTGCGCCAGGCCGGCATAGACGCCAATCATGGCGGTGAGGATGCCAACAGAGGCGATTTTTGCGTCCTTCCAGGGCTGCATATTCACGGCAAAGGCATCGTGAAATTTGAACGGTGTTGCACGTGGCTTAATCGCGCCAATCAGTAACATCACCACCACATTGATGCAGAAGGTGCAGGCCAGTACGTAAAGAAAATGGAAATCGAACTTCACCAGGTAATTGATGGTGATGTAACTGACAATACCGAGCCCCATTGCCACCTTAGCGGCCAGCGCCGGGATACGCGGGAAAAAGAAGCCCATAATGATGATGGTCACCAGCGGCACGTTATAAATTCCATTGAGCTGCTTCATCCAGCTGTATAGGCCTTCCGGCGCATTGGCGATCCACGGCGCAACCAGTACCGAAATTACCGCGATAAAGAGTCCAAATCTTCGCCCGACATGCACCAGTTGATCAGGTTGCGCCTGCTGGTTAATGATGCGGCGGTAGATGCCCATGCTGAATAACGTACTGGCGCTGTTTAAAAAGCCATTAAACGTGCTGATGACCGCGCCAAATAACACCGCGCCAAAAAAGCCGACCAGAGGGGCAGGAAGAACGTTATTAACCAGCGTGGGGTAAGCCATATCTGCTTTCGGTAGATCCTGATACAGGTGGAAAGCAATCAACCCCGGCAAGACCAGCACCAGCGGATCGAGCATTTTTAACACGGCGGTAAGCAGCGCCCCTTTTTGCCCTTCGGCAAGGCTTTTGGACGCCAGCGTGCGTTGCACAATGCCCTGATTGGTACACCAGTAAAAGGTATTCACCAGAATCAAACCGGTAAAGGCTGCGCCAATTGGCAGCGGATCGTTCGCCCCGCCGATTGAATTTAATTTCTCGGCATGCACGGTGGTCAATTGCTCAATTCCCTGCATTAAACTGCCTTTACCCATTGCGATCAGACCAAACACGGGCACCATCAGACCGCCAATAACCAGGCCAATGCCGTTGATCGAGTCAGCCACGGCCATCGCCCTCAGGCCGCCTATTACGGCGTAAATAATTCCCGCTATGCCGAGCAACACTACCAATAACCAGATGGCCGCACCCTGTGAGATTTGCAACGACTCGCCAATATGAAACAGGCTGTTAAGCGCCAGCGCGCCGGAATAGAGCACGATCGGCAGGAAGCAGACGCCGGTCGCGATAAGAAAACAAAAGTCGATAATGATGCGCGTGGTTTTGTCGTACCGTTCTTCCAGAAAATCGGGAATAGTGGCGATACCGCGCTGCAAATAGCGAGGCAGGAAGATCAGCGCCAGAAAGATCAAGGTCACCGCCGAGGTGACTTCCCAACCCATTACCGACATGCCACTTTTGTACGCTTGCCCGGAGAGGCCGACCAGTTGTTCGGTAGAGAGGTTAGTCAGCATCAGCGAGGCAGCAATCACCGGCGCTTTTAGCGACCGTCCGGCAAGAAAATAGCCCTGCTGCGATTCGGTATCTGTTTTACGGATTTTCCACCAGGTGATACATGCCACCAGTAGCGTAAAACCGACGAAGCTCAAAATTTGTAGCGTATTCATCTCATAGCCCTTGTTGTTGATTATGTCCCGGCAGCTGTAGGGTTAACGGAGGTTATTGCTTGCCGGGTCAGGCAGTCAGATTTCTTAAAATACAAACGTCATATCCCTGAACGAATAGTTTTCTGTTAGGTTCAGGTTGAAGACATCATTCTCCGGCGGGAAATCAAAATGAATGGAAACTTGCAGAACACGCATGTAAAAAACGAAACTACATACAATATTCCGCTGTTGATTAATGAAAGTGTGATCTCAAGCGGAATATCCCTGATTTCGTTGTGGCATACCTGCGCCGATGAAAATTATCGGGTTATATGGCCGAGGGATAAGAAAAAGCCGCTGATCGCCAATTCATGGGTTGCTATCTATACCGTACAGGGCAGCGGAAAGATCCTGCTGTACAGTGGGGATGAAATTACCCTAAGCGGTAACTGTATTATTTTTTTAAAACCCACGGAGATAAAATCCTACCATTGTGCAGGTTTAATCTGGGAACAATACTGGATGGAATTTACGCCAACCAGCATTATGGATATTCCGCTTCGCCAACAATGCGTGATTTATCATGGCGAAGTCTATAACCAAGAGTTAATAGAAGTGTCACAATTAATAACTTCTCCAGACTCTATGAAAAATAACCTGGCGGTCGCCTTTCTGACTAAAATAATTTATCAATGGATCTGCCTTATTTATGCCGAAGGTAAAAAAGATCCGCAGCGAATCAAAATTGAAAAGCTGATTGCGGCTCTGCATGCCAGCCTGCAACGGCGCTGGAGCGTTGCGGATATGGCGGCCGCTATCCCCTGCAGCGAAGCCTGGCTGCGCCGTCTGTTTTTACGATATACCGGCAAAACACCTAAAGAATACTATCTCGATGCCCGACTGGAGCTGGCATTATCGCTGTTAAAACAGGAGGGGAATACGGTCGGGCAGGTGGCAGACATGCTCAACTTCTTTGATTCTTTTCATTTCAGCAAAGCGTTTAAGAATAAATTTGGCTATGCACCTTCGACGGTATTGAAACATACACCCCAACCTTCTCAGGACCCAGCCAGAGGCGAATAATAGTAGTTTGCTTTAGGCGTACACTTATTATTTATTAACTATAAATCGACTACAAGATAGTCTTAAACCAACAACTAAGACCATTATCTTTCGATGAAAGAAAAGCCTTACATTCGATTAATTTATAAAAATCTCGCATTAAATATCTTGAAGAGATACCTTGCTTTTTTTTGCAAAACAAATCACAAAAAATCAAAAACGATCTTCTAATGAGCAATTTTGATTATTAAATTACTTTCGCAATCATAAATTTCTTTCTGATAAAAAGCACCTTTCCGTTATTAGATAAACATTTAAAAAGTCTTTCTAAATACAGACATCACGGAGGTTGACTGCATTATGTTTTCAGACTTCATTTCAGTAATACAATCTTTTTTAACTGAACCCGCTATTTTAATTGGGTTGCTGGTGGGGCTGGGTTATGCCCTCGACAGGAAATCGCCGATCAAAATTATTACCGGTATGGTTAGCGCCATGGTGGGATTAATGATGGTGCTCTTTGGCGGATTTCAGTTCTCAGCCACATTTAAACCCGTTGCCGATGCGGTCAGTAAATCTTATGGCATTCATGGCTATTTAATGGATTCCTATGCCATGAAAGCAGCAACCCAGATTGCACTCGGCGATAATTTCGGTTTTGTAGGTTATGTGTTTGTGCTGGCCTTTTTTACCAACCTGGTGCTGGTCTTACTTGGCCGCTACACAAAGGTGAAAGGCATTTTCCTCACCGGCAATACCGGGGTGTCTCACTCTCAGGCAGTGCTGTGGTTGATCGTCTTCTGGCTGGGCTTTGGCTGGGTGCCGTCGATTATTATCGCCGGGATTTTAACCGGCGTATTCTGGGCGTTTGCGACTACCCTGATAGCCAAACCGGTGGCGAAAATCACCAATAATGCCGGCTTTACCATAGCCCATAACCAGATGCTGGGGATCTGGTTTTTCTCGAAATTCGCCCACCTCTTTGGCGACGCCGAGAAGCAGGATGCCGAGAATATGAAGCTACCCGGCTGGCTGGCGATTTTTAACCATAACGTTACCTCCATCGCCATTGTCATGACCGTGTTCGTCGGCGGGTTCCTGTTGACGACCGGCATCGATAACGTTCAGGTCATGGCAAAAGGTAAGCCCTGGTATATCTACATTATTAATCTCGGCCTGCAGTTCTCCATGTATATGGTGATCCTGCTCCAGGGCGTTCGTATGATGGTCGGGGAAATTAACGCCTCGTTTAAAGGCTGGCAGGATCGTTTAATTCCCGACGCGATTCCCGCTGTCGATGTTGCAGCATTACTTCCCTTCTCCCCGAATGCCGCCACCCTTGGTTTTATTTTCTGTACCTTCGGCACGATTTTTTCGATGGGGATCCTGCTGCTTACCCATAGTCCGATTATGGTATTGCCCGGTTTTGTGCCGCTATTTTTTGCGGGCGGCCCGATCGGCGTATTAGCCAACCGGCTGGGCGGTTACCGCGCCGTTATTATTTGTACTTTCCTGCTGGGAATTATTCAAACCTTCGGCACCGTATGGGCAATTCCCTTAACTGGCCTCGCTGCGGAAGGGGTGGGCTGGACCGGTATTTTCGACTGGGCGACCTTATGGCCAGCGATTTGCGAAGTACTTAAGTTTATTGCCTTAACGTTCCATCTTGGGCCTTATGCGGGCTAACTCATCTCATTGTGAAAAGGATATCGTTATGAAAGACAAAATTAATATTCTGTTTGTTTGCGGCTACGGTGTCGGCAGCAGCGTGATGTTGCAGACGGTGGTAAAAAAAGCGTTAGCTAAATATGACATTGATTTCGCCATGGAGCACACCGCCGCCGGCGAAGTCGGTGGGTTCACCGAATGGGCCGATATCTATGCCATTTCGAAAAAACTGATTGATGTGGTAAGCCTCGATCCGCGGCACGGGCAGTATCTGATCCCCATCGAAAATATTATGGACGGAGAGACCATCGGGAAGCAGATCTACGCCGTGGTTGAAGAGCATTTCCCGCATCTGGTAAAGGCCCGTTAAGGAGCGACGATGAAAGCGATCATTCTGCTCTTCGACAGCCTGAATAAGCACTATCTGCCGCCTTACGGGGATATGATCACCCAGGCGCCAAATTTCCAGCGTCTGGCGGCCCGCTGCGCCACCTTCAACAACAGCTATGTTGGCAGTATGCCCTGCATGCCCGCACGTCGCGAGTTACATACTGGCCGGTATAATTTTTTGCACCGGGAATGGGGGCCGCTGGAGCCGTTCGACGACTCCATGCCGGAGCTACTGAAAAAAGCGGGCATCTATACCCACCTGATCAGCGACCACCTGCACTACTGGGAGGATGGCGGCGGCAACTACCATAACCGCTACAGCTCATGGGAAATTATCCGTGGCCAGGAGGGGGATCACTGGAAGGCCAGCGTCGCCGACCCGGCCATCCCGGAGGTGCTGCGGGTGCCCCAGAAGCAAACCGGGGGCGGGGTCTCCGGGCTCTGGCGACACGACTGGGTCAACCGCGACTACATTCAGCAGGAGGCGGACTTCCCGCAAACCCAGGTCTTTAACGCCGGATGCGAGTTCATCGACAAGAACCATCACCAGGATAGCTGGCTATTGCAGGTGGAAACCTTCGACCCCCACGAGCCGTTTTATACCACCGAGGCGTACCTCTCGTTATACCAGGATGCCTGGAACGGCCCGCACTACGACTGGCCCCGCGGCAAAGTGGAAGAGAGCCCGGAGGCGGTAGAGCATATTCGCTGCCGCTATCGCGCCCTGGTCTCCATGTGCGATCGCAACCTGGGGCGCATTCTGGACCTGATGGACCGCCACGATCTGTGGCGCGATACGATGCTCATCGTCGGCACCGATCACGGCTTTTTGCTCGGGGAGCATGGCTGGTGGGCGAAAAACCAGATGCCCTATTACAACGAAGTGGCGAATAACCCGCTATTTATCTGGGATCCGCGCAGCGGTCATCAGGGGGTGCAGCGAGATGCGCTGGTGCAGATGATTGACTGGGCGCCGACGCTGCTGGAGTTCTTCAACCAGCCCATCCCGCCCGACGTTCAGGGCCGTCCGTTAGCCCGCATTCTTGAAGATGATACCCCGGTGCGTGACGCTGCGCTGTTTGGGGTCTTCAGCGGCCATGTCAACGTCACGGACGGGCGCTATGTCTATATGCGCGCCGCACTGCCTGGCCGTGAGAATGACATCGCCAACTACACGCTGATGCCCATCAAGATGAATACCCGCTTTACCCCGGATGAGCTGGAGGCGATCGCGCTGGCGCCCCCCTTCCGCTTTACCAAAGGGGTCAAAACGCTGCGTATTCCGGCTCAGGAAAAATACCCCGGGGTGAACCGCGTCGGTAATCTACTGTTCGATTTACACACCGACCCGCACCAGCAGTGCCCGATAGAAGATAAAGCCATCGAAGCGCGGATGATTGCCCTGCTGGTGCGTCTGCTACATGAGAGCGACGCCCCGGCAGAGCAGTTCGCCAGGCTGGGGTTAGAGGTTTAACCTATCCCCCAGAACAGCACCGCCAGTAGCTGCGGTGTGATAATGCGCATAAACATCACCAGCGGATAGACCGTGGCGTAGGAGAGCGCCGCCGCCCCGCTGGTGGCGTGCAGGTTGTTGGCAAAGGCCAGCGCCGGGGGATCGGTCATCGAACCGGCCAGCATGCCGCAGAGGGTGAGGTAGTTCATCTTCGCCAGAAGCCTCGCCAGAATGCCCATCGTGATCAGCGGGACGGCGGTAATGAGGATGCCGTAACCAATCCAGCTGACGCCGTCACCGCGGGCGAGCGTCTCGACGAAATCCCCGCCAGATTTCAGCCCCACCACCGCCAGAAACAGCACGATCCCCAGCTCACGCAGGGCAAGGTTGGCGCTCGGAGGCATAAACCAGTAGAGCTTACCGACACAGCCGATACGACCGAGGATCAGTGCCATAATCAACGGCCCGCCTGCCAGTCCCAGCTTGAGCGCCACCGGGAACCCCTGTACATAGAGGGGGATAGAGCCGAGCAGGACGCCGAGTCCGATACCGATAAACACCGGTAGCATCTGCACCTGCTGCAGTTTTTGTTGTGCGTTGCCTACCATATTGGCGACGGCGTCAATGGAGGCCGGGCGCCCGACGAGGTTAAGGATGTCGCCAAACTGCAGGCTGGCGTCCGGGCTGGCCACCAGCTCGATCCCGGCGCGGTTCAGGCGAGAGATCACAACGTCGTAGCGCTCTTTTACCTGCAGTTCGCGGATTTTCTTGCCTAATACCTTCTCGTTGGTCACCACCACGCGCTCGACGCGCATATCGGTGCCGCGGGTAGAAAGAGAGGTATCGACCTCCTGGCCAATCACCAGTTGGGCGTTATGCAGGTCCGCCGGTTGCCCCACCAGATGCAGCAGGTCGCCTATCTGGATCACCGTGCCGGGCAGCGGCACCATCAGGGTTTCCTCACGCTTCAGGCGGGAGCAGATAATATTGGCGCTGTTAAGGATCGGCACATCCTGAATCGGCAGGTTGTTGAGGTTGGGGTTGTCGACGCGGATGTTGATGGTTTTAATCAGCGCCTGTCCGTTCGTAAGGGTAGATTCATGCTCCCGGGCTTCCTGTTCAACGTTAACGCGAAACAGGATACGCATCAGCCACATGGTGAGCAGGATGCCGCAGATGCCGAACGGGTAGGCCATGGCGTAGCTCATCCCCATCTGATCGACGATGTCGGGGGCGATGCCCAGATCGCGCAGGATTTGCTGCCCGGCACCCAGCGCGGGAGTATTGGTTACCGCCCCGGAGAAAATGCCCAACACCACCGGCAGCGGAATGGCGAAGAGTTTATGCAGCAGGGCGGTGACTAGCCCCCCCATCACCACAATCCCCATCGCAAAAAGATTAAGCCGCAGGCCAGAGACGCGCAGCGAGGCGAAAAAGCCGGGCCCGACCTGGATGCCGATAGTGTAAACGAAGAGGATCAGGCCAAATTCCTGAATGAAGTGCAGCATTTCCGCGCTGAGCGTAATGCCAAGCTGGTCGGCAAAATGGCCGACAAAAATCCCGCCAAAGAGCACGCCGCCAATGCCGAACCCGACGCCGCGGATTTTGACATTGCCTATCCACAGCCCGACCACCGCAACCAACGCCAGAATACTGACCGTTAACGCTATATCACTCATGACAGCATCCCTGTGAATAACAATATAATTAGCAGGGATTTTCGCAGAGCGCAGGCGGGTTGTATGGGCGATGGCGCACAAAAAAGCCCCGCCGGGGCGGGGCTTTGATTTTGCCCGGCGACGCTTCGCTTGCGCGAGCCTGCGGGTCTTGTAGGTCGGGTAAGCGTAGCGCCCCCCGACACAGTCTATTAACTGTTCAACGCCGGACGTTCGCTGATGGCGATCCGCTGCGGAGCAACCGCCTCCGGCACGTTGCGGGTGATGTCGATATGCAGCAGCCCGTTGGTGAAGGTGGCGCCAGTCACCTCCATATGTTCAGCCAGGGTAAAGCTCAGGCTGAACGGCTGGGTCACCAGCCCCTGGTGCAGCCATTTGGTTTCGGTTGCTGGTTTTTCCGGAGTGCCTTTTACCGTCAGGCGTGTGCCTTCCAGCTGAATATCGAGGTTCTGCTGGCTGAAGCCGGCCACTGCGAGCGTAATGCGATAGTGGTTATCGTCGCTCTTTTCGATGTTATACGGCGGGAAGGTCTGGCTTTCGGTGGTGCTTTGCAGCGCGGAGGCCAGTTTGTCAAAACCGATCCACTGACGCAGCAGCGGGGATAAATCGTAATTACGCATACTAAATCTCCTTCTGAGAAGCGAGTTCGGTACAATTTATTTTTGTACACATTTGTTCCTGCAAATCCTTATGGATTCACATATGCTCCCGATATCGGCAAGCATTTATATTTGGGCCGCGAAAGCGACCCGGACAATTAATTAATTTCGATACGGCGCGGTTTTTTCGCTTCCGGGATAACTCGTTCCAGATCGATATAGAGCAGACCGTTAACCAGGTTCGCGCCATGAACGTGGATGTTCTCAGCTAACTGGAATTTACGTTCAAAGTTACGTTCCGCGATGCCCTGATAGAGGTAGGTACGTTCTTTCTGCTCGCCCGCATGAGCGCCTTTCACCACTAGCAGGTTATCCTGAGCGGTGATCTCCAGTTCGCTTTCAGCGAAACCGGCCACGGCAATCGCAATGCGATAATGGTTTTCGTCAACCAGTTCAACATTGTATGGAGGGTAGCCATTGCTCTGGCTTTGGTTGTTTTCTAAATGGTTGAACAGACGATCGAAGCCAATGGCTGAACGATAAAGCGGAGAAAGATCAAAGTTACGCATACAGTTAAAACTCCTGAAATCAGCAAGAATTGTCGCCTTCCACCATGGACAGGCAGGAGTATCCCAAACGCCCCTCAGGCACGTTTGTTCATCGATACATCCTTAAAATGGGTCCGTTTGCGATCTTTTCAAGCATGCCGTTGCGAGAATTTTTTGCACTTTACGGGTACTGGAATAGACTGGGTCTACAGCACGTAAGGTTAAAATGCGATAGGTGCCACAGAGCGGTACTTTTCAACTATTCATTTTGAGAATGGCCCGTTATAAACCCGGTAGCAGGTTTATGCCGTGCCATTGATGATGACTAACTGATGATGAAAAATGTTCTGATTAAACTGACGACGTTCAGCGCAGTGGTTGTGCTTTGCGGGTGTTCGAGCGTGATGTCTCACACCGGCGGTAAAGAAGGAACCTATCCCGGCACGCGAGCCAGCGCGACTATGCTGGCTGACGACGATACCCACTGGGGAACGAAATCGCTGGTGGTGCTCGATATGCCATTTACCGCGGTGGTCGATACCCTGCTGCTGCCGTGGGACCTCTTCCGCACCGATAAATCCGTTCGCTCCCGCGTGGAGCAAAGCGAGCAAGAGACCCTGGCGACCAACGCCGTGATCCCGCCCGCCGGGATGCCCTCTCGCTGATTAGCGTCCGGTCTCTGTCACCCACAGCTGCCGGAATCCGTCGATCTCCTCCATCCAGGCAATGGTGTGCCCATCCGGAGAGTAAATCACCGCATCACCCGACGGCGGATTGCCGTGATCGGACGTCAAAAACGTCACAGCACCAGACGCCGCATCACAGGTTGCAATGCGATCCTCCAGCACAAATCCCAGTGAATGGCCCGCCGGATGCCAGTTAAAGGCCGACTGAATATCGCTTGGGTTATGGGTAAGCTGACGGGGTTCACCCCCTTCAGGGGCGATCAGCCACAGCTGCACCACGCCGTTATCATCCCGCATCAGGAACGCGATTTGCGTCGCCTGGGGGTTGCTGCGCACCCAGTGGCGCGGCACGTTCACCAGCCCCGGATAGCGGTTGCCGTGAGTAAAGGTTAAACGGCGCTGCATGACCCCGGCAGGCGGGGCGGGCATGCGATCTGCCGTGCCCTGAAGCGGTAGATCGCCCGCCTGTTTCCAGCCCTGTTCCTCTTTCGGCAGGTCAACGATAAACAGCTCCGGCACCTTCTTGCCGCTGGCGGTAAGGGTATCGCCGATAAAAGCCAGTTGATGATTACCGACCCAGCCCTCTTCGTAGGCACGGTTGATCTCATCGCTGCCCGGCTGTGGCGCGGGGGTGGTACGGCTGACCAGCACGCTCCAGTGCGTACCGGCATACTCCCGCGGATGGTGGCCCGCAGGGGTCACCGGGCCATAAGGCGCGGCCACGCCCACGTTACGTAAATCCAGCGTCGGATCGAGCATGTGCAACACATGGTCGTTATAGGTAAAGCTGACGAACTGCCCGTCCGGGCTATACACATGAACATGACTGCCACCGCGCAGCGCGCCGGAGGTGAAAGGCGGGGTGATATCCATCGCATCAAGATTGCTCACCTGCCCGCGCTCTGCAACCACCCCCTGACGGTGATGGAAGTCGTACTGCCAGTGGGCGTCGGGATGTTGCGGGCCGTGGATAAAAACGTATTTATCAGCCGTCGGATGGACGGTGACAACCCCCACATGCGCACCGTTGCTGGCGCGATAGATCACTTCGACGTCACCGGTTTTAACATTCACTCTTTCAATGGTTTCGCCGGTAAACGACGCCCCGGAAGGCCGGACATCAAAGACTAGCCACTGGCTGTCTGCGGTCCAGGTACGGGTATTGGTGAGCTGATGGTTGCGGGAAGCGAAAGTGATTTGTTTCATGAGGATACCCTGATGCGCGGATGTCGCATCAGGGTATAGCATTGCAGGAGATTAGCCTACCCGTTTAACATCGCCCACCAGCAGGATGTAGGAGAGCGCGCCAATCAGGGCCACCGCGGAGATATAGACCAGTGCCGGGCCAAAACCGTAGTCCTGCGCCAGGTAGCCAATCACCAGTGGAACGGTGATCCCGCCCAGGCCGCCAACGAAGTTAAACACCCCGCCGGTCAGACCAATCAGACGCATCGGGGCCAGCGACGACACCAGCGACCAGGTGATGGAGGCAAAGCCATTCCCAAAGAAGGCCACCGCCATCAGGGTCATAATCCATACCGGATCGTTGGTGTAGTTTGCGCCCATGATGCAGGTGGAGATCAGCAGCCCGCAGATGATCGGCGTTTTACGCGCCACGCCGAGGGAGAACCCTTTTTTCACCAGCTTATCCGCCAGCCAGCCGGAGAGCAGCACGCCAAAGAAGGCCGCCAGGAACGGCACGGTGGTCATAAAGCCCGCCTTCAGCGCGGTGATGCCTTTCTCCTGGGTCAGGTAGTTCGGGAACCAGGTCAGGAAGAACCACAGCGTGGAGGTCACCGCAAACTGGCCAAGGTAAACGCCCACCAGCTTACGGTGGAAGACCAGCTTCCAGTCAGCTTTGGTCAGCGGCTGGCGCGCCTCTTTTTTCACTGGCGCATCGCCATCCACCAGACCGCCGCCATCGCGAATATAATCCAGCTCGGCTTTGCTGATGCTTTTGGTCAGGCGCGGCGGCTGATAGACCTTAATCCAGATAAACGACCAGATGATGCCGATCCCGCCGGTGACGATGAACACCCAGTGCCAACTCAGCAGCTCCTGGATCCAGATCAGCAGCGGGGTCAGGAACGCCAGACCAACAAACTGCCCGGAGGTATAGAACCCGACGGCAGAGGCGCGCTCATGTTCAGGGAACCAGCTGGTGACCATGCGGTTATTGGTCGGGAATGCTGGCGCTTCGAAAATACCGGTGATCGCGCGCAGGCCAATCAGCGACATTAAGCCAGTAGCAAAACCCTGGAACAGGGTCGCCACGGACCAGCCGAAAATAGCGATAAAGTAGGTCAGGCGCGAGCCGATGCGGTCGAGGAACCAACCGCCCGGGATCTGGCATAGCGTATAGAGCCAGGCAAACGCCGAGAAGACGTAGCCCATCTCCGCTTTGGTAATGCCGAACTCCTCCTGAATATGGGCCGAAGCCACGGCAAGGTTGGCGCGGTCGACATAACAGATGACCACGGTAATAAAGATCATCATCAGCGTCAGGTAGCGGCGACGCCCGGTTTTGGTAGCTGTAACTGGAATATCCATCGCAATCTGTCTCCAGATTTTGGGCATAGCGAGGCCGCTCACCATGCCCTGTAATTTACAGAGGGTTATATTTTTGTCTGTGAGATTGTTGCCCGGTGGCGCTGCGCTTACCGGGCCTACGGCGTGGTGATCACCATTCCGCTACGCTGCCGTCCTCGTGACGCCATAACGGATTACGCCAGTCCGGCGCATTTTTACTCAGCTCAATGACTTTGGCTTCGTCGATCTCCACGCCAAGGCCCGGCTTCGTTAACGGTTTGAAGAAACCGCCTTCCATGCTGAAGTCTTCTTTATTCTTCACAAAGTCGAGCAGTTCCGCGCCCTTGTTATAGTGAATGCCCATACTCTGCTCCTGGAATACCGCGTTGCGCGAGACAAAGTCCACGTGCAGACAGGCTGCCAGCGCAATCGGGCCCAGCGGGCAGTGCGGTGCCAGGGCCACGTCATAGGCTTCTGCCATCCCGGCAATTTTGTAGCATTCGGTGATGCCGCCCGCGTGGGAGAGGTCCGGTTGCAGGATCGCAATCCCGCCCGCTTCCAGCACGCGTTTAAACTCGAAGCGCGAGAACATGCGTTCGCCCGCCGCGATCGGAATGTGCGTCTGCTCCGCCAGTTTCGGGTAGTACTCGGCCTGCTCGGCCAGCACCGGCTCCTCGATAAACAGCGGACGGTACGGCTCCAGTTCTTTGATCAGCAGTTTCGCCATCGGCGCGCTGACGCGACCGTGGAAATCGAGACCAAACTCAATCTCGTTGCCGAAGGCTTCACGGATTTGCGCCACGGTATTTACCGCGCGATCCACCGCCCGCGAGTTATCAATCACGCCCATCTCTTCGCAGCCGTTAAGTTTGAAGGTGTCGAAACCGATGCTGCGCAGCTTGCTAATGCCGTCGATCACTTCCGCCGGACGGTCACCGCCCACCCAGCTGTAGGCTTTGATTTTGTCGCGTACCAGGCCCCCCATCAGCTGCCAGACCGGGGCGTTCAGCACTTTGCCTTTGATATCCCACAGCGCCTGGTCGATACCGGCGATGGCGCTCATCAGGATTGGGCCGCCGCGGTAGAAGCCCGCACGGTACATCACCTGCCACAGGTCGTTAATACGCGCCGGATCCTGACCAATCAGATATTCGCCCAGCTCATGCACCGCCGCTTCAACGGTGCGCGCACGGCCTTCAATCACCGGCTCGCCCCAGCCAACCACCCCTTCGTCGGTTTCGATTTTCAGGAACATCCAACGCGGCGGTAAACGGTAGGTGGTGAGTTTGGTTATTTTCATTGCATTGCCTCTCGATACGCTTTTACAAATGCTGCCGCCTGCTGTGCGGTACGCTCAATGGACTGCCCGGCGCGATAGAGATCGCTACCCAGACCGGCCCCTACACAGCCCGCGTTCATCCACTGGGCCAGGTTTTCGGGCGTGACGCCGCCCACGGCAAAGACCGGTACGCTGGCGGGCAACACCGCTTTCAGCGCTTTGATGTAATCCGGGCCAAAGGCCGACGACGGGAAGATTTTGAGCGACTGTGCGCCCGCATCGAGAGCGGTAAAGGCTTCTGTCGCCGTGGCGCATCCGGGACAAACCGTCATGCCGTAGCCCACAGCGCGGCGGATCACCTCAGGGTTGATATTGGGCGTCACAATGAGCTTACAGCCCATCTTCGCCAGGCTGTCCACCTGCTCCGGCTGTAATACGGTCCCCGCGCCGATCAGCGCTTTGTCACCAAACGCATCCACGACCGCCGGAATGCTTTTTTCCCATTCCGGGGAGTTGAGCGGGATTTCCACCGCGTCGAACCCGGCGTCGATCACCGCACCAACGTGGGCAATGGCCTCGTCAGGGGTGATGCCGCGCAGAATCGCGATAAGGGGAAGATTAGTTTGCCACTGCATGAGCGATGCTCCTTATTCCTGCCTGAAATGCCGTGTCGCCCTCCACCGCCGCCACGTCACGCCCGATGGCGTGGAACGCCTGGCGGTAACGAGCGGTCAGCGATGAACCCGCGACGAGGGTGATGGACTGCTGCCCAGCGAACTGTTCGCTCAGGGTGGCGACTTCTGCGCCAATCAGCAGGCCCGATAAAAATTCGCTCACATGCTCGCGGGGAAGGGTTCCCAGCACGTGCGAGGCGCGAACCTCAAAAAGCTGCGGCAAAACGGCGGGGGAAGCGATCCCACGCTCAAGCCCGGCGGCAAATGCTTCCGGCGAGGCTGTCTGCTCCGGCAGCCCCGCCCCCACCAGCGAATGCTTCAGCAGTAAATGGTGTAATTCACCGGTCATCACGGTGCGAAAATCAGCGATCTGCTCAGCATCGGCTTGCACCCATTTGCAGTGCGTACCGGGCATGACATAGACAGAAGAAGGAGAGAGCGTGCGCGCGCCGAGGAGTTGGGTTTCTTCACCGCGCATCACATTGTGATTATCGTCGCAGGAGACGCATAGCCCCGGAATTATCCAGATATTGTCGCCAACAGACGTTAACTGTTCGCCAATAGCGGAGAAACAGGCAGGAACCGGCAGATATGGTGCAACCTTCCAACCCACGTTGCTGCCAACCATGCCTGCCATTACCACCGGCGTGGCGCCGTCGCGCCAGTTTTGTGTCACCTCTGCTAACACCGCTTCAGGAGATTTACCGTTCAGGCGCGTGACGCCTGCTTCTGATTGCCTGCTCTCCAGGCACTGCTCGCCCTGGTAGAGCCAGGCGCGCAGATTGGTCGATCCCCAGTCAATTGCGATGTAGCGAGATGTCATGTGATTTCCTTCAGCCTTCGTGTCGAGCTGGCGATCATGGTGAGCGCCGCCTGCTCTGCCGCATCGCTGTCCTGATGGCGTATCGCATCGAACAGCGCTTTATGTTCCTGGAGCGTCTTCGGCATGTTGGCCTCATCACCCATCCAGGTTCGTTCAAAAACTGCTCGCTGTAACGAGCTGATCGCCACGCTAAGCTGCTGTAGCACCGGGTTATGCACCGACTGCAACACCGCCTCGTGGTAGCGAATATCCGCCTCGTTAAAGGCGTCCCGATCCTGGTTATTGGCGATCATATCGTTCAGGGCCGCCTCAATTTGCGCGAGGTCGCCAGAGGTTGCGCGTTCCGCCGCCCAGCGGGCTATTGCCGGCTCCACCAGGTTTCGCACCTCGCTCATCGCGCCAATCAGCCGTGGGTCGTAGTCGTTTTCCAGCACCCACTGCAAAACCTCGGTATCGAGGTAGTTCCACTGGTTACGCGGGGCAACAAAGGCGCCGCGATAACGCTTCATTTCAATCAGCCGCTTCGCCATCAGCGAACGGAACACTTCCCGGATGATGTTGCGTGAGGTTTCAAACTCCTCACACAGCTCTGCCTCGGCGGGCAGCGGTGACCCAGGAACGTACTTGCCACCCACGATTTGAGTGCCCAGCGTGATGACGATGCGATCGGTTTTATTGAGAGTCATGGAGAGTCCTTGTGCTCTGTAGGTCCGCCCCTACTTTACCGCGACCGCTGAATTTCGCCTCAATTTTGCAGTACAAACGTGATGCCATTCGTCATTGCTGTGGTCGTAATGTAGTACAATCACATTGTGTTGTACTACAATCCAGATCACAAAAAGAGCAATCAGTGAAAGGAATGTTAAAGAAAGGTTCTTGAGGGGATAAAAAAACCCGCAACGAGTGCGGGTTCGGGAGCGCGTATTTTGCCAGGCTTTAATTCAGCACAAACTTCTCAATCGCGTAGGCCACGCCATCTTCGAGGTTAGATTTAGTGACGAAGTTAGCCACCTCTTTCACCGACGGGATCGCGTTCTCCATCGCCACGCCTAAGCCAGCATATTCCAGCATCGCAATGTCGTTTTCCTGATCGCCGAGCGTCATGATCTCTTCCGGCTTGATCCCCAGCGTTTCGGCCAGCGACTTCACGCCGGTGCCTTTATTGACGCGTTTATCGAGGATTTCGAGGAAGTACGGCGCACTTTTCAGCACGGTGTACTTCTCTTTTACCTCATCCGGAATGCGGGCGATGGCCTGGTCGAGAATGGCGGGCTCATCGATCATCATAACCTTCAGGAACTGGGTTTCGGGATCCATTTTTTCCGCTTCGCAGAACACCAGCGGGATGGTGGCGACGTAGGATTCATGTACCGTGTAGTAGCTGATGTCGCGGTTCGCGGTGTACAGCGTGGTGCGGTCGAGGGCGTGGAAGTGCGAGCCTACCTCGCGGGAGAGTTGTTCCAGATAGCGATAGTCTTCATAGCTCAGCGCCGTCTGCGCCACCGTGCTGCCATCGGCCGCTTTCTGCACCAGCGCACCGTTGTAGGTAATGCAGTAATCTCCTGGCTCGTTCATGTGCAGCTCTTTCAGGTAGTTATGCACCCCCGCATATGGGCGACCGGTGCAAAGCACCACGTTCACGCCCTTCTCCCGGGCTGCGGCAATCGCATTTTTAACGGCAGGAGAGATGGTGTGGTCTGGCAGCAGCAGCGTGCCGTCCATATCGATTGCAATGAGTTTGATAGCCATGAGATCCCCGGTTGGAATGAGTCTTTCCTCATGCTAGCGCGATTCCGCTCAAAAAACACGGTAAGAAAGGGGATGGGGTCTGGAGAGGAAATTCCTCTTTTGCATCTAAAGAAAAGCCCGGTGACGCTGACGCGTACCGGGCCTACGAAACCTGTAGCCCCGGTAAGCGCAGCGCCACCGGGGAACAAACGGCTTAGATGTCAATATTCGCCGCTTTCAGGGCGTTCTCTTCGATGAAGGCGCGACGGGGTTCAACCGCATCGCCCATCAGGGTAGTGAACAGCTGGTCGGCAGCAATCGCGTCCTTAACGGTAACCCGCAGCATGCGGCGGCTTTCCGGATCCATGGTCGTTTCCCACAGCTGATCCGGGTTCATTTCGCCCAGACCTTTATAGCGCTGAATGGAGAGGCCACGACGGGACTCTTTCACCAGCCACTCCAGCGCCTGCTCGAAGCTGGCAACCGGCTGACGGCGTTCGCCACGTTCGATGAACGCATCGTCTTCAATCAGGCCACGCAGCTTCTCGCCGAGGGTGCAGATACGACGGTATTCCGCGCCGGTCACGAACTCATGCTCCAGCGGATAGTCAGTATCCACGCCGTGGGTACGCACGCGGATCACCGGCTCGAACTGCTGGGCGGCGTTCTGCTGAATATCGAACTTCCACTGGCTGCCGTGCTGCTCGTTCTCGTTCAGCTCGCTGACCAGGGTATTTACCCAGCGGGTCACCGCCTGCTCGTTATCGAGATCGGCTTCGTTCAGGGTCGGCTGGTAAACCAGCGCCTTCAGCAGCGCTTTTGGATAACGGCGCTCCATGCGGCCAATCATCTTCTGGGTGGCGTTGTACTCGGAGACCAGACGCTCCAGCGGCTCGCCCGCCAGCGCCGGGGCGCTTGAGTTGGCGTGCAGGGTGGCGCCATCAAGAGCAATAGCGATCTGGTACTGATCCATCGCCTCGTCATCTTTGATGTACTGCTCCTGCTTGCCTTTTTTCACCTTGTAGAGCGGCGGCTGGGCAATGTAGACGTGGCCACGCTCAACGATCTCCGGCATCTGACGGTAGAAGAAGGTCAGCAGCAGGGTACGAATGTGCGAGCCGTCGACGTCCGCATCGGTCATGATGATGATGCTGTGATAGCGCAGCTTGTCCGGGTTGTACTCGTCGCGGCCAATACCGCAGCCCAGGGCGGTGATCAGGGTTGCTACTTCCTGAGAGGAGAGCATCTTGTCGAAGCGCGCTTTCTCAACGTTGAGGATTTTACCCTTCAGCGGCAGGATCGCCTGGTTCTTACGGTTACGGCCCTGCTTCGCAGAACCGCCCGCAGAGTCCCCTTCCACGAGGTACAGTTCGGACAGCGCCGGGTCGCGTTCCTGGCAGTCCGCCAGTTTGCCCGGCAGGCCTGCTAAGTCCAGCGCGCCTTTACGACGGGTCATTTCACGGGCTTTACGCGCCGCTTCACGGGCACGCGCCGCATCGATAATTTTACCGACGACGATTTTGGCGTCGGACGGGTTTTCCTGCAGGTAGTCGCTCAGCAGCTCGTTCATCTGCTGTTCAACCGCCGATTTCACCTCAGAGGAGACCAGCTTGTCTTTGGTCTGGGAGGAGAACTTCGGATCCGGTACCTTCACGGAGACAACGGCGATCAGGCCTTCACGGGCATCGTCACCGGTGGCGCTGACTTTCGCTTTTTTGCTGTAGCCTTCTTTGTCCATGTAGGCGTTCAGGGTACGGGTCATCGCCGTACGGAAGCCGACCAGGTGCGTACCGCCGTCGCGCTGCGGAATGTTATTGGTGAAGCAGTAGATGTTTTCCTGGAAACCGTCGTTCCACTGCAGCGCCACTTCCACGCCGATACCATCTTTTTCGGTGGAGAAATAGAAGATATTTGGGTGAATTGGCGTTTTGTTCTTGTTCAGATACTCAACGAACGCCTTGATACCACCTTCGTAATGGAAGTGGTCTTCTTTGCCGTCGCGCTTGTCGCGCAGGCGAATCGAGACGCCGGAGTTCAGGAATGACAGCTCGCGCAGACGCTTCGCCAGGATGTCATATTCGAACTCGGTCACGTTGGAGAAGGTTTCGAGGCTCGGCCAGAAACGGACCGTGGTACCGGTTTTCTCCGTCTCGCCCGTTACCGCCAGCGGTGCCTGCGGCACGCCGTGGGTATAGACCTGACGGTGAATTTTACCTTCGCGGTTGATCACCAGCTCCAGCTTCTGCGACAGGGCGTTAACGACAGAGACGCCCACGCCGTGCAGACCGCCGGACACTTTATAGGAGTTATCATCGAACTTACCGCCCGCGTGCAGAACGGTCATGATCACTTCCGCCGCAGAGACGCCCTCTTCCGGGTGGATGCCGGTCGGAATGCCACGGCCATCATCCTGTACGGAAACAGAGTTATCGGCGTGGATGGTGACGATAATGTCTTTACAGTGACCCGCGAGCGCTTCGTCGATAGCGTTATCTACCACCTCGAATACCATGTGGTGCAGACCGGTGCCGTCATCCGTGTCGCCGATATACATACCCGGGCGCTTACGCACCGCATCCAGCCCTTTCAGGACTTTGATACTGGAGGAGTCATAAGAATTCGACATCAACGTTTCTCGCTCATTTATTCTTGGGTTAATCCGTTATTTTACCCTTTTCCACGTTAAACATCTTCGAATTTTCGTCCGACATGTCTATTACGTGTTCAGCGCTAATCGCACTGACGAAAACCTGGGACTGTGTGGCTTTTAAGCGGCTGGCAAGCAGCCCGCGCCGCGCGTCGTCAAGTTCCGAGGCAAAATCATCAATCAGATACAGACAGCGTCGCCCGCTCTCACGGGTTAGGTACTCGCCCTGCGCCAGGCGCAGGGCGCACATCAGAAGTTTAAGCTGCCCGCGTGATAAGGTGTCTTCCACCGGCGCGCCATCGGCACGAATGCGGAAATCCGCCTTGTGCGGGCCATGCGCGGTGTAGGTCAGCATGCGATCGCGCTCGAAGCTTCGCTCCAGCACCTCGGCATAATCTGTCTCTTTCTCCCAGCCGCGCTGGAAGGAGAAGCTCAGGGAGAACTCGGGTAAAAACTGCTGGCAGGTGTCCGCCATGTCTTCCGCGATCCCGGCGCTGTACTCCGCACGCCAGCGGCTAATCTGCTCCGCCAGCGGGATCAGCTCTTTATCCCACGCCCGCAGTTGGGCGTAGCGGGTCACCTGGCGCAGCGCGGCATTGCGCTGTTTCAGCAGCCGCTTGAGGTTGCTCCAGGCGTTAAAGAAACCGGCTTCGTTGTGAAAGCATCCCCAGTCGAGGAAGGCTCTTCTGTATTTGGGGCCGCCGTTGAGTAAAGTAAACCCCTCGGGGGTGATTAGCTGCATGGGCATCAGCAGCGCCAGCTCGGCCACTTTGTGCCCGTCGGTGCCGTCGATGCGTACCTTGCTGTCACCGTGCTTGTCTTTGGTCAGGCCGATGGCGGTCTCGTGCTCTTCGCCCCGTAAACGGCCATGAAGCACAAACGCGTCCTGCTCGTGGCGAATGACGCGGCCAATCTGCAAACTGCGAAACGCCCGGCCATGGCCGAGCGTATAGATGGCTTCCAGCACGCTGGTTTTGCCGCTGCCGTTGGCGCCAACCAGGAAGTTAAAGCCGGGGGATAAAGCAAGATCCGCGCTTTCGATATTGCGAAAGTCGCGGATCAACAGGCGGGTGAGCGACATTACAGTCTCATTGGCATGACAACATAAGCCGCACTCTGGCTGGCAGCATCTTCAATTTGTACGCTCGACACGGAGTCGGTCAGCAGAATACGCACGTTCTCGCACTTCAGCGCGTTCAGCACATCCAGCACGTAACTGACGTTAAAGCCGATTTCCATCTCGGTGCCTGCGGCATAGGTGACATCCAGAATCTCTTCGGCCTCTTCCTGTTCCGGGTTGTTGGCCGTGATCTTCAGCTGGTTTTCGCTCACATACAGACGCACGCCGCGGAACTTCTCGTTGGAGAGGATTGCCGCGCGGGCAAAGGCCTGCTTGAGGATATCGCAGCCCGCTTCCAGCGTTTTGTCCGGGTTCTTCGGCAATACGCGGCGATAGTCCGGGAAACGGCCATCTACCAGCTTGGAGGTAAAGATGAAGTCGCCCACGTGAGCGCGGATATTGTTGCTGCCAATCTGCACGCGCAGCGGGGTTTCACCGCCGTCGAGCATACGCATCAGTTCAATCACGCCTTTACGCGGTACGATCACCGAATGGTTCGGCAGCGTCACGCCAACCGGCATGGAGCAGACCGCCAGGCGGTGACCGTCGGTGGCAACGGTACGCAGCTCTTCCCCTTCGGTTTCGAACAGCATACCGTTTAAGTAGTAGCGAACGTCCTGATGCGCCATAGAGAACTGGGTGGCTTCAATCAGGCGTTTCATGGTGGCCTGTGGCAGGGTGAATTCGACTTCACTTTGCCAGTCGTCCAGGTTCGGGAAGTCAGCAGCAGGCAGCGTAGAGAGCGAGAAACGGCTGCGGCCAGAGCGCACCAGCATACGGTCGCCTTCCAGCTGCACGGCAATCTCTGCCCCTTCAGGCAGTCCGCGGCAGATATCAAAGAACTTACGCGCCGGAACGGTGGTTGCGCCCGCTTCGTGAGGCTGAGAAAGCGTCACACGTGCGACCATTTCCATCTCGAGATCGGTCCCGGTCAGCGACAGCGTGCCGTCTGCCACCTGCAGCAGCAGGTTACCAAGAATAGGCAGCGTCGGGCGGCCGCCTAAGGGGCCACTCACCTGTTGCAGCGGTTTTAATAAATGTTCACGTTCAACGGTAAATTTCATAGCATCACGATGATAATGTTCTGATTAAATTGGAGAAGTCTTCTTTTATGTCGTGGCTTTCTTCACGCAGCTGCTCGATCTTACGGCAGGCGTGCAGCACGGTGGTATGGTCACGGCCACCAAACGCATCGCCGATCTCCGGCAGACTGTGGTTGGTTAACTCCTTTGCCAGCGCCATCGCCATCTGACGCGGTCTCGCCACCGAGCGGGAACGACGTTTAGACAGCAAATCTGCCACTTTAATTTTGTAGTACTCCGCCACCGTCTTCTGAATATTGTCGATGGTGACCAGTTTTTCCTGCAGCGCCAGCAGATCGCGCAGCGCCTCACGCACGAAATCGATGGTGATCGCCCGTCCGGTAAAGTTGGCGTTAGCAATAACGCGGTTCAGTGCGCCCTCAAGCTCACGAACGTTGGAACGCAGACGCTTGGCGATAAAGAACGCCACCTCACCCGGCAGACGAATGTCGTTCTCGTCGGCCTTTTTCATCAGGATCGCCACGCGGGTTTCCAGCTCCGGTGGCTCGATCGCCACGGTCAGGCCCCAGCCGAAGCGCGATTTCAGACGATCTTCAACCCCGTTGATCTCTTTTGGATAGCGATCCGAGGTCAAAATGATCTGCTGATTGCCTTCCAGCAGCGCATTGAAGGTGTGGAAAAACTCTTCCTGGGATCGTTCTTTATTGGCAAAGAACTGGATGTCATCGATCAGCAGCGCATCAACGGAACGGTAATAGCGTTTAAACTCTTCGATCGCATTGTTTTGCAGGGCTTTTACCATATCCTGAACGAAGCGCTCGGAGTGCATATACACCACTTTGGCATTGGGCTTACGCGCCATAATGCCATTGCCTACCGCATGCAGCAGGTGCGTTTTACCCAGACCGGTACCGCCATAAAGGAACAGCGGGTTATAGGCGCCGCCCGGGTTATCCGCCACCTGGCGCGCCGCCGCGCGGGCCAGCTGGTTCGATTTACCTTCGACGAAGTTATCAAAGGTGTGTTTGACGTTAACGTTAGAGCGGTAGGTTGGCTCTGCCGGTGCCGGGACGTTATCCCAACCCGCACGCGGCGCAGGCGCGACGCGCGGCATCTGAACCTGCGCGGTCTGCGCGGGCGCAGCGGCGACGTTAACGGTCTCTTTGAGGGTTTGGGTGACCGGTTTAGTGCCCACTTCAAAACGCAGCTGTGGGGCATCGGCACCGCAAAATTCGTTTAGCAGTCCGTTGATGTTATTGAGGTATTTGTCCCTGACCCAATCGAGCACAAAACGGTTTGGCGCATACAAAGCCAGCGTGTTATCGCTCAGTTCCGCCTGCAACGGGCGGATCCACATACTGAATTCTGTGGCTGGTAACTCATCCTGCAATCGGGCAAGACACTGCTGCCAAAGCGAAAGTGACACGGCGGACTCCACTCGAACAAAAAAGAAAGCTATTGAATAGTCATGATTGTAGACACACGTCGAAAGAACCCGGCGTTTAGGGGGACGTGCGAACCGCTGTCTGCGGTTTTTTTTACCTGCTCTGGATCCTGGGATCGCGATCAGGACCGCGGATCATAGCCTAAACTGAGCCAGAGATCTTCTGTTTCTCACAGTTTCTTCCCGATTTATCCACAGGAGGATCGAAACGGGGTAAGTGTAAACGATCCTGGCGAAGCGACCCCGCGATTTAGGCCGCATATTGGAAAAATTAATGAGTAGCGACAAATTTTTGCTTAAATGATCTAACGAAGATCCTGGACGATCCTTGCGATTTGCCCGGGAGCCCGTATAATTCCCCACCCGGCGCGTGGGACTCGATTTCCTGCGTCTGACGCTGCTCAATTTGCACGCTAAAAACGTGCGGAAAGACGCGGGAAATAAGGAAAGAGAATTGACTCCGGAGTGTACAATTATTACAATCCGGCCTCTTTAATCACCCATGGCTTCGGCGTCCATCGTTCGTTATTCGTTCGGACTCCACAAAAAGTCATTGAATTTATTCAAGTTTAGGTAGAAATCGCCATGAAACGCACTTTTCAACCGTCTGTACTGAAGCGCAACCGTTCTCACGGCTTCCGTGCTCGTATGGCTACTAAAAATGGTCGTCAGGTTCTGGCACGTCGTCGTGCTAAAGGCCGTTCACGTCTGACCGTTTCCAAGTAATTAAGCTAACCCCTGAGTGGTTAAGCTAGCATTTCCCAGGGAGTTACGTTTGTTAACTCCCACTCATTTCACTTTCGTCTTCCAGCAGCCACAACGGGCTGGCACGCCGCAAATCACCATTCTCGGCCGCCAAAATTCGCTGGGGCATCCCCGTATCGGTCTCACTGTCGCCAAGAAAAACGTTAAGCGTGCGCATGAACGCAATCGGATTAAACGTCTGACGCGTGAAAGCTTCCGTTTACGTCAACATGAACTGCCTTCTATGGATTTCGTGGTGGTGGCTAAAAAAGGGGTTGCCGACCTCGATAACCGTGCTCTCTCGGAAGCGTTGGAAAAATTATGGCGCCGCCACTGTCGCCTGGCTCACGGGTCCTGATCGGCCTTATCCGGGTCTATCAACGCCTGATTAGTCCGCTACTCGGGCCACACTGCCGTTTCAGACCGACCTGTTCGCAATACGGAATTGAGGCATTGCGCAGGTTTGGAGTGATAAAAGGCAGTTGGTTGACGGTGAAACGCGTATTAAAATGCCACCCTTTACACCCAGGTGGAGACGACCCCGTCCCTCCAGGACCTTTTGATACCAGAGAACACTAACGATGGATTCGCAACGCAATCTTCTTATCATCGCTTTGTTGTTCGTGTCTTTCATGATCTTCCAGGCTTGGGAGCAGGACAAAAATCCTCAACCTCAGCAGCAGGTCACGCAGACAACGACCACCGCAGCGGGTAGCGCCGCCGACCAGGGCGTACCGGCCAGTGGCCAGGGGAAACAGATTACGGTTAAGACCGATGTGCTTGAGCTGACTATCAACACCCGTGGTGGTGATATTGAGCAGGCGCTGCTGTTGACCTACCCGAAAGAGCTGAAGTCTTCCGAACCTTTCCAGCTGCTGGAAACCACGCCTGAGTTTATCTATCAGGCACAGAGCGGCCTGACCGGTCGTGATGGCCCGGATAACCCGGCTAACGGTGCGCGTCCGCTGTATAACGTAGACAGCGATACCTTTGTGCTGGCCGATGGTCAGAACGAAATCACCATTCCGCTGACCTACACCGACGCCGCGGGTAACACCTTCACCAAAACCTTCACCCTGAAACGCGGTGAGTTTGCGGTAAACGTGGGCTATAACGTACAGAACGCCGGAGCGAAGCCGCTGGAAGTGTCGACCTTTGGTCAGCTGAAGCAGTCCATCAATCTGCCGTCGCACCGCGACACCGGAAGCAGCAACTTCGCGCTGCACACCTTCCGCGGCGCAGCGTACTCTACGCCAGACGCGAAATACGAGAAATACAAGTTCGACACCATCGCCGATAACGAAAACCTGAACGTCAGCTCCAAAGGCGGCTGGGTTGCGATGCTGCAGCAGTATTTCGCTACCGCGTGGATCCCGAATAACGACGGTACCAACAACTTCTATACCGCGAACCTGGGTAACGGTGTTGCCGCTATCGGCTATAAGTCTCAGCCGGTTCTGGTTCAGCCGGGTCAAACCGGTACGCTGGCCAGCACCCTGTGGGTCGGCCCGGAAATCCAGGACAAAATGGCTGCCGTGGCGCCGCACCTGGACCTGACCGTAGACTACGGTTGGTTGTGGTTCATCTCTCAGCCGCTGTTCAAGCTGCTGAAGTGGATCCACAGCTTCCTGGGTAACTGGGGCTTCTCCATCATCGTTATCACCTTTATCGTTCGTGGCATCATGTACCCGCTGACCAAAGCGCAGTACACCTCCATGGCGAAGATGCGTATGCTACAGCCGAAGATTCAGGCGATGCGTGAGCGTCTGGGCGATGACAAGCAGCGTCAGAGCCAGGAGATGATGGCCCTGTACAAAGCCGAGAAAGTGAACCCGCTGGGTGGCTGCTTCCCGCTGCTGATCCAGATGCCTATCTTCCTTGCGCTCTACTACATGCTGATGGGCTCCGTTGAGCTGCGCCACGCGCCATTCGCGCTGTGGATCCATGACCTCTCCGCACAGGACCCGTACTACATCCTGCCGATCCTGATGGGCGTGACGATGTTCTTCATCCAGAAGATGTCGCCGACCACCGTGACCGACCCGATGCAGCAGAAGATCATGACCTTTATGCCGGTCATCTTCACCGTGTTCTTCCTGTGGTTCCCGTCAGGTCTGGTGCTGTACTATATCGTCAGCAACCTGGTAACCATCCTTCAGCAACAGCTGATCTACCGTGGTCTGGAAAAACGTGGCCTGCATAGCCGCGAAAAGAAAAGCTCCTGATCCCAAGTAGGCTGTAGCTAAAATAAAGGCGGTCATCAGACCGCCTTTTTTATTGCGTTAAGAAGAGACAAACCATGAGCCATAACGACACTATCGTCGCCCAGGCAACCCCACCGGGACGCGGTGGTGTGGGCATTCTGCGTATCTCCGGCCTGAAGGCGCGCGAGGTAGCAGAAGCGGTGCTGGGTAAACTGCCAAAGCCACGCTATGCCGATTATCTGCCCTTTAAAGATAGCGACGGAACGGCGCTGGACCAGGGCATCGCACTCTGGTTCCCGGGCCCGAACTCCTTTACCGGCGAAGATGTGCTCGAACTGCAGGGCCACGGCGGGCCGGTGATCCTCGACCTGCTGCTGAAACGCATTCTGACCCTGCCGGGCGTACGCATCGCTAAACCGGGCGAGTTCTCCGAGCGGGCGTTTCTGAACGACAAGCTGGATCTGGCCCAGGCAGAAGCGATTGCCGACCTGATCGACGCCAGCTCCGAGCAGGCCGCGCGCTCGGCGCTGAACTCGCTGCAGGGCGCCTTTTCCGCGCGCGTTAACCATCTGGTGGAAGCACTTACTCACCTGCGCATCTACGTGGAAGCAGCCATTGATTTCCCGGATGAGGAGATCGACTTCCTCTCCGATGGCAAAATCGAAGCCCAGCTTAACGCGGTGATGAACGATCTCGACGCGGTACGTGCCGAGGCGCGTCAGGGCAGCCTGCTGCGCGAAGGGATGAAGGTGGTGATTGCTGGTCGCCCTAATGCCGGGAAATCGAGCCTGCTGAATGCCCTGGCGGGGCGCGAAGCGGCAATTGTTACCGACATTGCTGGTACCACCCGCGACGTGCTGCGGGAACATATTCATATCGATGGTATGCCGCTGCATATCATCGACACCGCGGGCTTACGCGATGCCAGTGACGAAGTGGAGCGTATCGGTATCGAGCGCGCCTGGCAGGAGATCGAGCAGGCCGACCGGGTGCTGTTTATGGTCGACGGGACTACCACCGCCGCCGTTGACCCGGCCGAGATCTGGCCAGACTTTATCGCCCGCCTGCCGGCAAAACTGCCTATCACCGTGGTGCGTAACAAAGCGGACGTCACCGGCGAAACGCTGGGTATCAGCGATGTGAATGGTCACTCACTTATCCGTCTGTCGGCGCGCACCGGCGAGGGTGTGGATGAGCTGCGCAACCATCTGAAGCAGAGCATGGGCTTTGATACCAGCATGGAGGGCGGCTTCCTCGCCCGTCGTCGCCATTTGCAGGCACTGGAAGAGGCGGCACAGCATCTGGATCAGGGTAAAGCGCAGCTGCTCGGCGCCTGGGCCGGAGAGTTGCTGGCAGAAGAGCTGCGTCTGGCGCAGCAGGCGTTAAGCGAGATCACCGGGGAGTTTACCTCGGACGATCTGCTGGGTCGCATCTTCTCCAGCTTCTGCATCGGGAAATAAACCCGTTGCAGTTAACTGCAAAAAAGCCGCAATAGCATCGCTGTTATTGCGGCTTTTTCTTTTCTCATATTACCTGAATAAATACCAAATACGCCTGTTATATTATCTGTGATTACAATCACAATTAATATCACCGCGCATAGACAAATATTCTCATTCGAATAGTGTAGTAGCGTGTCTAATGAGGATAAATCAATGATGATTATCTTAAATACATATATCACTTCTAAGTGGTTCAATATTGACAATAAAATTGTCAATCACCATCCTTAATCTCCCTTCGCTTCTCATTCTCTATGCAACCTGAATAGATTAACACTCTATTTATCCGGTATGCCTGAAATCATTGCGCCCATAAGGCTGCAATTGTGCCTCTGCACGTCTCTGTCGGTGAAATATATTCTCCCGGTTGCGTAGCGGTATGGCAGGCCCAGGCATGCCTGTATTAATGGTTATTAAAATAGCCACCAGCACCGCTGCAATAAAAACAGGAATGATATAATGGAAAACTTCAAACATTTACCAGAGCCATTTCGCATCAGAGTTATTGAGCCAGTTAAACGCACCACAAGGGAGCATCGCGAAAACGCTATTATTAAATCGGGGATGAACCCTTTCCTGCTGGATAGCGAAGACGTGTTTATTGATTTACTGACCGACAGCGGCACTGGCGCTGTCACACAAAATATGCAGGCCGCCATGCTGCGCGGTGACGAAGCCTATAGTGGAAGCCGCAGCTACTATGCGCTGTCCGACGCGGTGAAAGAAATTTTCGGCTATCAATATACTATCCCGACCCATCAGGGACGCGGCGCCGAGCAGATTTATATTCCTGTGTTAATCAAAAAACGCGAGCAGGAGAAGGGGTTAGACCGCTCGAAAATGGTTGCCTTCTCGAACTACTTCTTTGATACCACGCAGGGGCATAGCCAGATAAATGGCTGCACCGTCCGTAACGTCTATATTAAGGAAGCATTCGATACCGGCGTCCGTTACGATTTTAAAGGCAACTTTGACCTGCAGGGTCTGGAAAACGGCATCGAAGAAGTGGGGCCGAGTAACGTGCCTTATATTGTCGCAACCATCACCAGCAACTCCGCCGGTGGGCAGCCAGTGTCGCTGGCGAACCTGAAAGCGATGTATGCGATTGCCAGAAAATACGATATCCCGGTGGTCATGGATTCGGCGCGCTTCGCAGAAAACGCCTGGTTTATTCAGAAACGCGAAGCGGAATATAAAGACTGGACTATCGCGGAAATAACCCGGGAAACCTATAAGTACGCGGATATGCTGGCGATGTCCGCCAAGAAAGATGCCATGGTGCCCATGGGCGGGTTGCTGTGCATCAAGAACGATGACTACTTCGATGTCTACACCGAGTGCAGAACATTGTGCGTCGTTCAGGAAGGGTTCCCGACTTACGGTGGCCTTGAAGGTGGCGCGATGGAGCGTCTGGCTGTCGGCCTGCATGATGGCATGGGCCAGGACTGGCTGGCCTACCGGATTAATCAGGTGCAGTACCTGGTTGACGGCCTGGAAGCCATCGGGGTGGTTTGCCAGCAGGCGGGGGGCCATGCTGCCTTCGTGGATGCGGGTAAGTTATTGCCGCACATTCCAGCAGAACAGTTCCCGGCGCAGGCGCTGGCCTGTGAGCTCTATAAAGTAGCGGGTATCCGCGCAGTTGAGATCGGTTCGTTCTTATTAGGCCGCGATCCGAAAACAGGTAAACAATTACCTTGCCCGGCAGAGCTGCTGCGTTTAACGATTCCGCGGGCCACGTATACGCAATCGCATATGGATTTCATCGTCGAAGCCTTTAAACACGTTAAAGAAAATGCGAAGAATATAAAAGGGTTAACCTTCACCTACGAACCTAAAGTATTACGCCACTTCACTGCAAAACTCAAAGAAGTTTAACCTTCTGTCCCCGGGTGGCTAAATAATGTTAGCCACCCACAAAGTAAATATATCAATAACATCAGGCTTACCATAATTGATGGGGGCACCATGGATAACGCTTTAGAATTAGAGACTAAACACTCTTCGGTTTGGGGTGTCATGGTTATAGCAGGTACCGTTATTGGCGGGGGAATGTTTGCTTTACCCGTGGATTTGGCAGGGGCATGGTTTTTTTGGGGTGCCTTTATTTTAATTATTGCCTGGTTTTCAATGCTTCACTCCGGGTTATTATTGCTGGAAGCAAATTTAAACTACCCTGTCGGTTCAAGTTTTAATACGGTCACCAAAGATCTGCTTGGCAATAAATGGAATATCGTAAGTGGTTTCACGGTCGCCTTTGTGCTTTATATCCTGACCTATGCCTATATCTCGGCCAATGGCGCAATCATAAGTGAAACCATCGCCATGAATCAGGGCACGCATGTGAACCCGCGCATTGTGGGTGTCAGTACGGCGCTCTTTGTCGCGGCGGTGTTGTGGTTCAGCTCATTAGCCGCCAGCAGGATTACCTCGCTGTTTTTAGGCATTAAGATCATCGCCTTTATCGTTGTTTTTGGGTCATTTTTCTTTCAGGTTGATTACTCGATATTAAGAGACAGCAACGTTATCTCTGCCAGCAATACCAGCTACTTCCCCTATATCTTTATGGCCCTGCCCGTCTGCCTGGCGTCGTTTGGTTTTCATGGCAATATTCCCAGCCTGATCATCTGCTATGGGAAGCGGAAAGATAAACTGATAAAAAGCCTTGTGTTTGGCTCGCTGCTGGCGCTTTTTATCTATCTGTTCTGGTTGTATTGCACGATGGGGAATATCACCCGCGACAGCTTCAACGAGATCATCTCATCCGGGGGCAACGTCGATTCGCTGGTGAAATCTTTCCTTGGCACCCGCCAGCACGGGGTCATCGAATTTTGCTTACTGGTGTTCTCCAATTTAGCCGTCGCCAGCTCCTTCTTTGGCGTCACGCTAGGCTTGTTCGATTACCTTGCCGACCTCTTTAAACTGGATAATTCCCCCTCCGGTCGTCTGAAGACAATCATGCTGACCTTCCTGCCGCCCACTTTGCTCTACCTTATCTTCCCGAACGGCTTTATCTACGGAATTGGCGGTGCCGGGCTGTGTGCAACCCTATGGGCGGTCATTGTCCCGGCCCTGCTGGCGTTGAAAGCGAGACAGAAATTCCCGGATAAGATCTTCACCGTCTGGGGAGGGATGGCGATCCCTTCTCTGGTGATCCTCTTCGGTATCGTGGTCATTTTTTGCTGGTTCGGTAATACCTTTAATTTCCTGCCGCGCTTCGGTTGATCCTGCCTGCGTTCCTGTAAGCCACCTCACGCTGAGGTGGCTTTCCTGCCAGGAAATCACCTTTGTCCAAATGGCAACTCGCTAAACCTTCCTTCTCCCCCTATGCTTCATGCCTGCATTTATGGGGGGTTTATGGCTCGTTTTCTGTTTTGTAGTTTTGCGCTGGTGCTGCTTTATCCATCGGGCATTGATATGTATCTGGTGGGGCTGCCGCACATCGCCCGCGATCTGGGCGCCAGCGAAGCGCAGCTGCATATCGCGTTTTCAGCCTACCTCGCGGGGATGGCGTCATCGATGGTGTTTGCCGGAAAGATTGCCGATAAAGCCGGACGGCAGCCCGTCGCCATTACCGGGCTGTGATTTTTGCCCTGGCATCGGTGCTCTGCTCTCTGGCGCAGGAGAGTACGCTGTTTCTGGCCGGGCGCTTTATCCAGGGCATCGGCGCGGGCGGCTGCTACGTGGTGGCGTTTGCGATTTTGCGTGACACCTTAAGCACCCAGCGACGCGCCAAGGTGCTCTCCATGATAAACGGTATCACCTGTATTATTCCGGTGCTGGCACCGGTGGTGGGCTACCTGATCATGCTGCAATTCCCGTGGCAGAGCCTCTTCTGGGCCATGGCGGCGATGGGAATGCTGGTTTTTATCCTCTCTATCGCGGTGCTGAAAGAGACCCATCCGGGAGCGCAAAACCCTGGTCACACGGCGTCGGTTCCGCCGGAGGAGACGCTGCTTAACCGCTTCTTCATTAGCCGGCTGCTGATCACCACCCTGAGCGTGGCGGTGATCCTGACCTATGTAAACGCTTCCCCGGTGTTATTAATGGAAATCATGGGTTTCGATCGCGGCGAGTATTCCACGGTGATGGCGTTAACCGCGCTGGTCAGCATGGTCGTCTCCTTTTCGGCGCCGTTTGCACTGAATATCTTCAGTCAGCGCACGCTGATACTGACCTCGCAGGTACTGTTCCTGGCGGCGGGCGTGGTGCTGGCGACAGCCAGCTCTCCTGCCCTGATGCTGGCCGGTATTACCCTGGTTTGCGCCGGGTTCTCGATGGGGTTTGGCGTGGCAATGAGCCAGGCATTAGGGCCGTTTGCGCTGCGAGCGGGAGTGGCAAGCTCGGTGCTGGGTATTACTCAGGTCTGCGGCTCGTCGCTGTGGATTTGGCTGGCGGCGATAATCGGGCTGAATGCACTGAATATGCTGATCGGGGTTCTGATTGGCTGTAGCATGCTCAGCATCACCCTACTTATGGTCATCCGGCCCGCAGCACATCATGAAGAAGCACCTCAGCAGTCTCGATCTTAACCTGTTGTTGTGCCTGCAGCTTTTGCTGCAGGAACGCAGCGTCACCAAAGCCGCGAAACGGATGAACGTTACCCCGTCCGCGGTGAGTAAATCACTGGCGAAGCTGCGCGACTGGTTCGACGATCCGCTGTTTGTAAAGACCCCTCTGGGGCTGCTGCCTACTCCGCTGACGATGAGTCTGGAACAGGATCTGGCCGACTGGATGCAGATTGGCAACCAGATCCTCGATAAATTCCACCATGACTCTCCCGGCGGCCTGACCTTTGAGCTGGCGGCGGAAACGCCGCTGATGCTGATCCGCTTTAACGCGCTACTGGAACAGGTGAATCAGCGTTACCCACAGGCGACCGTGAAGATGCGCCACTGGGATTACGATTCGCTGGACGCCATTACCCGCGGGGAGGTCGATCTCGGTTTTACCGGACGTGAAACGCACCCGCGCTCCCGGGAGTTACTGAAGCTGATGCCGTGGTTTATCGACTACGAAATTCTCTTCAGCGACCGCCCTTACGTCTATCTGCGCGAGGACCATCCCGCTCTCCAGGAGACGTGGGATCTGGAGACCTTCCTGCGCTATCCGCATATCAGCATCTTCTGGGAGCGGAGCGACACCTGGGCGCTGGATGAGGTGCTGAGAGAGATGGGACGTACGCGTAATATCGCCATGAGCCTGCCTGGATTCGAGCAGTCGATGTTTATGGCGGCACAGCCGGGCCATAATTATATTGCCACCGCGCCGCACTACTGCCATCACTATAATCAGCTCCACCAGCGGAAGCTGGTTACCCTGCCAATCCCCATCGATGAAGCGCAGGCGCAAAAGCTCACCGTTCCCTTCACCCTGATCTGGCATAAGCGTAACAGCCACAACCCTAAAATCCTCTGGCTGAGAGAAACCATTAAGGCGCTGTATGGTTCTCCATTGCGCTAATGGTCCGGTTTTTGGCTAAGAAAGTGTAAAGTTCCGCTGCAAAACTTCCCTTACCCCCATTTAGCCATTAAAACAGTAGATCAGTTAAGCGATAATGATGTAAACGTTTAACCCGTCTACTGACCATTATCATGGAGCGAAAAATGGCAACGCATTTTGCAAGAGGGACGCTGACCGAGGGGCGGCTGGTTTCGACCAGACTCTCTCCATCCTGTCATATCGAAGCGCGGAAGCTTCCGGAACATCGTCGGGCGCGATTTTTGGCTTCCCGATCGCTGCTTGCTGAACTGATGTTTATGCTTTACGGCACCAGCGAGCTGCCGGACGTAATTACCGAACCTGAGGGTCGCCCGGTTTTTGCCGATCCTGCGCTTCCCCGTTTTTCTATTGCCTACGCCGGCAATATCGTGGGTCTGGCGCTGACCACTGAGGGCGACTGCGGCCTGGATATGGAGCTGCAGCGGACCATTCGCAGCATGGATGGTACCCACGCTCACGACACCTACCCCTTGTCCAGCAACGAGAACTTATGGGTGCGTAATCAGAACGACCCCAACGAAGCCAGAGCACAGCTCATTACCCTGCGCCAGAGCATTCGTAAACTGTCAGGCGACGCCAGCGACTGCGCCAGCCTGCTGCAACTGTTACCGGGCTCAGGTCGTCTACGGGCATCCAGAGCCGCGCAGGTGGAAGCCTTAAGCGATGCCGAAGATGTGCTGATCTGGTCTGTTGCCGTCACCCCGGTTATTGAACGGTTAAAAATCTGGGCATTCGATAGCCGCCTTGGATGGAACGGTCTGCCGGATGTTCCTGCCCGCGCCAACGAGCCGGCAGCACGCCTGATGCGACTCACCAGTTTACCGGCGGAGAAAGCGATTACCCTTACCTGACCCTTCAGCAGGGCCATCATGATGAAGAAGGAGTAGTGATGTCTGATACGTTGAATGTTGTTACGTTACTGGGAAGCCTGCGCAAAGGTTCATTTAACGGCATGGTTGCCCGCACTCTGCCGAAGCTGGCGCCTGAGGGGATGGCAATTAGCGCCCTGCCGTCGATCGGCGATATCCCGCTGTACGACGCCGATATACAGCAGGAAGAGGGATTCCCTGCTGCCGTAGAAGCGCTGGCAGAACAGATCCGCCAGGCAGACGGCGTGGTGATCGTGACTCCGGAATATAACTACTCCGTGCCGGGTGGCTTAAAGAACGCTATCGACTGGCTTTCTCGTCTGCCGGAGCAGCCGCTGGCAGGCAAGCCGGTGCTGATCCAGACCAGCTCGATGGGGGCGATTGGCGGTGCGCGCTGTCAGTATCATCTGCGCCAGATCCTGGTCTTCCTCGACGCGATGGTAATGAACAAGCCGGAATTTATGGGTGGCGTGATTCAGAACAAGGTCGACCCGCAGACGGGTGAAGTGATTGACCAGAGCACGCTGGATCACCTGAGTGGACAGCTGAGCGCGTTCGGAAAGTATATTCAGCGGGTAAAAGCGTAAAAGAAGGGACAAAAATTAAAGCCCTTTTCTCAGAAAAGGGCTTTTTTTATTACGCGTCGATAAACGCAATCTTCAGAATGAACAGCAGCGCAACGACCATCACGCACGGGCTGATTTCACGCCAGCGCCCGGTCCCCGCCTTCATAACACAGTAAGAGATAAAGCCCAGCGCAATGCCTTCGGTGATGGAGAAACTGAACGGCATCATCACCGCAGTGATAAACGCTGGCACCGCTTCGGTCAGGTCATCCCACTTCACGCGCGCCAGGCTGGAGGTCATCAGCACACCCACGTAAATCAGCGCGCCTGCGGCAGCGTAGGGCGGCACCATACCGGCCAGCGGAGAGAGGAAGATCACCAGCAGGAACAGCAGGCCGACGACGACAGCGGTCAGGCCGGTACGGCCACCCACGGAGACCCCGGAAGAGGATTCGATGTAGGCGGTCACAGAGGAGGTACCGATAAAGGAGCCGGTGACGGAGGAGATGCTGTCCACAAACAGCGCCTGCTTCATGCGCGGGAATTTGCCCTTCTCATCCGCCAGACCGGCCTTGTCGGTCACGCCAATCAGCGTCCCGGAGGAGTCAAACAGGTTCACCAGCATGAAGGAGAAGATCACCCCGGCCAGACCCAGGTTCAGCGAGCCCGCCAGATCGACGTGGCCAATCACCGTGGAGACGCTCGGCGGCGCGGAGACGATACCGTTGTAATGTACGTCGCCCAGCATCCAGCCCAGCAGGGTAGTGACAATAATCGACACCAGCACCGCCGCATGGATATTGCGTGAGGCCAGAATCGCGATGATGAAGAAGCCCAGCACACCCAGCAGCACGCTGTGGGAGGTGAGTTTACCGATACTGACCAGGGTCTCCGGGTTCGCCACGATCACGCCGGCGTTTTTCAGCCCCATCATGCCAATAAACAGGCCGATACCGCTGGTGATACCTACGCGCAGACTGACCGGGATATTAGCAATCATCCAGTAACGCACGCGGAAAATGGTCAGCAGCAGCAGACCGACCGCGCCCCAGAAGATGGCGCCCATGCCCACCTGCCACGGCAGGCCCATCGCCTGAACCACGACGAAGGCGAAGAAAGCGTTGAGGCCCATCGCCGGTGCCAGGGCAACCGGCAGGTTAGCGAACAGCCCCATCAGGATGCTGCCGAAGGCGGCGATAAGACAGGTCGTAACGAAGACGGCGCTGGTGTCCATGCCAGCAACGCCCAGAATTTGTGGGTTCACGAAAACGATATAGACCATCGTCAGGAAGGTGGTGAAACCGGCGATCACTTCGGTGCGTGCCGTCGTGCCGTGCTCGCGCAGTTTAAACACGCGCTCAAGCAAACCCGCGCCAGAAGACTGGGTAGTGTGTTGTTGACTCATTATCTATTTCCGAACAGGGAGGGAAAATCCGTCGCTATCCTATACCAAAATGCGACAATAAGGGCGGTTGTGAGGTACTTTTTTTCATTGCATCTGCTTATACGGCAACGATTGCGTCACACCGTTATGCATTACGTAAACGTTAAACTTGTTAAGAAAGGGAAAGGCATGTCTCAGATTGATGCGGTATTTTTCGACTGCGACGGTACGCTGGTCGACAGTGAGGTCATCTGTTCCCGGGCGTATGTCACCATGTTCCAGGAATTTGGTATCACGCTCGATCTCGAAGAGACCTTCAAACGCTTTAAGGGCGTAAAGCTCTACGAGATCATCGACATCATTAATGCCGAACACGGCGTCAGCCTCGCGAAAGCGGATCTGGAGCCTGTTTACCGCGCCGAGGTCGCACGCCTTTTCGACTCGGAACTGGAAGCGATCGCCGGGGCCAGCGCCCTGCTGGATGCCATGGCGGTGCCGATGTGCGTAGTCTCTAACGGCCCGGTGAGCAAAATGCAGCACTCCCTTGGCAAGTTGCAGATGCTGCACCATTTCCCGGAAAAACTGTTCAGCGGCTACGATATTCAGCGCTGGAAGCCCGATCCGGCCATGATGTTCCATGCGGCGAAAGCGATGAACGTCAACGTGGAGAACTGCATCCTGGTGGATGACTCCAGCGCAGGCGCGCAGGCGGGGATCGCCGCGGGCATGGAGGTGTTCTACTTCTGCGCCGATCCGCATAACCCGCCGCTCGACCATCCGAAAGTCACGACCTTTACCGATCTGGCGCAGCTGCCGGCACTCTGGAAGGCACGCGGCTGGAATATTACCCGCTAAGCAAATGCCCTCCCCGAACGGGGAGGGCTGATATTTTTACTTAAAGAGTTTTTGTACAAATTCCGCATAGGCCGGACGCCAGACGTCCATTTCGTGATTCAGTCCGGGATACAGCTTGTAGTCAAATTTGATGCCCTGCTTTTCCAGCTCCGCTTTCAGCCCGGCGATATCTTTTCCGGTAACCGAATCATGCTCTCCTACCACTACCGTAAAATTATGCAGCTGTCCGTTGATAACATCGGGCTGCTTAAATCTTGCGGCTACGCCCTCGTCAGGTACGGTAGTTGTGGTAACGCCGCTGAAGGTTCCCAGCCAGCCAAAGCTGTCCAGGTGATTCATTCCGGACACCAGCGCCTGATATCCCCCCTGCGACAGACCCGCCAGCGCGCGGCCCTCCGCCTCTTTACGCACGTTGAAGCGGGTATCAATCAGCGGAACTATCTCGCTCATCAGCTCTTGATCTGCCGCTTTAGCGTTGAGGTGATAAAAGGTTTTACGTCTTTCGGCAGGCGGGAAGTTTTCAGGAATCGCCTCCGGAATGTCAGTCTCCGTGTCGGGCACGACCACCAGCATAGGTTTGATTTTACCCTCGGCCATCAGGTTATCCATGATTTGCGGCAGGCGGCCCTGATCGATGGCTGAAAGGCCGGTATCCCCAAACCCATGATAGAAATAGAGAACCGGTAACGGTTCGCCTTTACCGTTATATCCCGGCGGGGTCCAGACATAGACGCGGCGTTCAGCGTTGAGCGCCCGTGAATGCCAGGTCAGGGTGGTCAGATCGCCATGGGGAACCGGACGATCGTCCAGAATGCTGCCGGGGACCAGAATCAGGCTGGTATTGACCTGGCGCTGGGGTTTTGGATAGCGGCTGCCCGTGTCGCTGGAGCGAAAACCGTCAATATCGTAGAAATATTCATACAGGTTCGGTGCCATAGGCTCGCTTTTCCATGACCAGACGCCATTTTTATCTTTCGTCATATCATGGGAAACCCAGGTTTCCGGCATCGATCCCGTCACCACGGAGACCCGCTTCGCAGCAGGCGCAAACAGGCGAAAGGTAATACTTTTATCCGTATTAACCTGCGTGACATAGTGGCTAACCGGCATCGCCGGATCGGGTGTGGCAGGAAAGGGGGCGGCGTTAACCGGCATTCCAGTACTTATTCCAATACTGATTGCCATAGCCAGGCATGCTAATGATTTTTTCATGTTCCATCCTTTGCTGTTTTTCGTCCCACGTTAGCGCGTTTCGGTCGTCAGGCAACGGATGAAGGCAAATAATGTGATTGCACCAGAAATAATCACGCCAGTAAGTACTGGCGTGATGAAAGGAGGTTATTACTCTTTCGGATCTTTACCCGCCAGCATCTTGTCCAGCTCGTCTCCACCCACATGGCGGAAATCCTGGCCCTTCACGAAGTAGAAGATGTATTCGCAAATGTTCTGGCAACGGTCACCGATACGCTCGATAGAACGGGCGCAGAACAGCGCGGTCAGTACGCTTGGAATGGTTCGCGTATCTTCCATCATGTAGGTCATCAGCTGGCGCACGATGCCTTCGTACTCCTGGTCGACTTTCTTATCTTCCCGATAAATACGTACCGCTTCATCCAGATCCATACGCGCAAAGGCATCCAGCACATCATGCAGCATCTGCACGGTGTGACGCCCCAGCGACTCCAGGCTCACCAGCAGCGGCTGGTGTTGCTGAGAGAATTTCTCCAGCGCAGTGCGGCAAATTTTGTCCGCCACGTCGCCAATACGTTCCAGCTCGGCGATAGTTTTGATGATCGCCATCACCAGACGCAGGTCGCTCGCTGTCGGCTGACGCTTGGCGATAATGCGCACGCAGGCTTCATCGATCGCCACTTCCATCATGTTGACGTGTTTGTCGCCTTCCACCACGCGCTTCGCCAGCTCGCTGTCCTGGTTATGCATTGCGGTGATCGCGTCAGAAAGCTGCTGCTCTACCATACCGCCCATGGTCATCACCTGGGTGCGGATACTCTCCAGCTCTGCGTTAAACTGGCCGGAAATATGTTTATTAAGATTGAGATTATCCATTGCGCACTCCTGAATCAGCCGTAGCGTCCGGTGATGTAGTCTTCTGTTTGTTTCTTCGCAGGCTTGGTGAACAGGTCGTCCGTTTTACTGAACTCAATCAACTCGCCCAGGTACATAAATGCTGTGTGGTCGGAACAACGGGCAGCCTGCTGCATGTTGTGGGTCACGATCACCACGGTGTAATCCGCCTTCAGCTCGGTGATCAGCTCTTCAATACGCCCGGTGGAGATCGGGTCCAGCGCTGAGCACGGCTCATCCAGCAGCAACACTTCCGGGCGAATGGCGATACCGCGCGCAATGCACAGACGCTGCTGCTGACCACCGGAGAGAGAGTACCCGCTCTGGTGAAGTTTATCTTTGGTTTCGTTCCACAATGCGGCCTTGGTCAAAGCCCACTGCACGCGTTCATCCATATCGGCGCGGGAGAGCTTCTCGAACAGGCGCACGCCAAAGGCGATGTTGTCATAAATCGACATCGGGAATGGCGTAGGCTTCTGGAACACCATACCCACTTTCGCGCGCAGCAGAGCGATATCCTGGGTATTGGTCAGAATGTTGTCGCCATCCAGCAGGATCTCGCCTTCGGCGCGCTGCTCCGGATAAAGCGAATACATTTTGTTAAAGGTACGCAGCAGCGTGGACTTACCGCAGCCAGACGGACCGATGAACGCGGTAACCTGGTTTTTAGCAATATCCAGGTTGATGTTCTTCAGGGCATGGAACTTACCGTAGTAGAAGTTCAGGTCACGAACCGAAAGTTTACCCGGAGCAGTATTCACCATACTCATTGACTCATTTCCTCATCCGGCGCCGCAGCGTGCCACGCCGTCAATAATTAACCGTGTTTCTTCTTCGCGAAAATAACGCGCGCCAGAATGTTCAGTAACAGTACGCACAGGGTAATAATCAGTACCCCGGCCCAGGCCAGTGACTGCCATTCGGCAAACGGGCTCATCGCAAATTTAAAGATCGTCACCGGCAGGTTGGCGATCGGCTGCATCATGTCCGTGCTCCAGAACTGGTTTGAGAGCGCGGTAAAGAGCAGCGGTGCCGTTTCACCGGCGATACGGGCAACGGCCAGCAGCACACCTGTCAGGATCCCCGAGATGGAGGCTTTCAGGGTGATGGCAGAAATCATCTTCCACTTTGGCGTACCCAGTGCGTAGGCCGCTTCACGCAGGCTGTCCGGCACCAGTTTCAGCATGTTCTCGGTGGTACGAATAACGATAGGCACCTGCAGCAGCGCCAGCGCAATCACACCCGCCCAGCCGGAGAAGTGTTCCATCTGCGCCACCACGATGGTGTAGACGAACAGGCCGACCACAATCGATGGGGCAGAGAGCAGGATGTCGTTAATGAAGCGAATCACTTCAGCAATCCAGGATTTACGGCCATACTCCGCCAGGTAAATGCCCGCCATGATGCCAAGTGGCGTGCCGAAGACGGTCGCCCAGAGGATCAGCAGGCCGCTGCCCGCCAGGGCGTTCGCCAGACCACCACCTGCCGTATTTGGCGGCGGTGTCATTTCGGTAAACAACGCCCACGACATGCCGTCGATACCACGCGCCACCGTGGAGAACAGGATCCAGATCAGCCAGAACAGACCAAACGCCATGGTCGCCATGGAGAGCGTCAGGGCGAGGCGGTTTTTCATGCGGCGTTTCGCCTGCATTTTGCGGCGGGATTCCGCCAGCTCCGCGGTATTTTGCATTTCGAGCGTAGCCATTAGCGTGCCCCCTCATTTTTCGCCAGGCGCATGATCATCAGCTTGGAGATCGCCAGAACAATGAAGGTGATAACAAACAGAATTAAGCCCAGTTCCATCAGCGCGGCAACGTGCAGGCCCGACTCCGCTTCGGCGAATTCGTTTGCCAGCGCCGAGGTAATGCTGTTACCCGGCATATAGAGCGAGGCGCTGTCGAGCTGGTAGGTGTTACCGATGATAAAGGTCACTGCCATGGTTTCACCCAGCGCACGACCCAGACCCAGCATAATGCCGCCGATTACACCATTTTTGGTGAACGGCAGGACGATACGCCAGATAACTTCCCAGGTGGTGCAGCCGATACCGTAGGCCGACTCTTTCATCATCACCGGGGTCTGTTCGAAGACATCGCGCATGACCGCCGCAATGTACGGAATAATCATGATGGCGAGGATCACGCCTGCCGCCAGGATGCCGATACCGAAAGCCGGACCGGAGAATAGCGCGCCCACAAACGGGATGGCGGAAAGGACGTTACCTACCGGCTCCTGAAAATAGGTCGCGAACAGCGGAGCGAAGATAAACAGACCCCACATGCCGTAAACGATACTTGGAATGGCCGCCAGCAGTTCAATGGCAATACCCAGCGGGCGTCGCAGCCAGTTTGGCGCCAGTTCGGTCAGGAACAGGGCGATACCGAAGCTCACCGGCACCGCAATCAGCAGCGCGATAAACGAGGTCACCAGCGTGCCGTAGATAGGCACCAGCGCACCGTAGATATCGTTCGGCGCATCCCACTCTTTGGTCCACAGGAAGGAGAAACCAAATTTCTGGATGCTCGGCCAGGAGGAGAAAATCAGGGACACGATAATGCCGCCCAGCAGCAATAGCACAATCAGCGCAGCCAGTTTTACCAGCGCGCTGAAAATCATGTCACCTTTTTTACCCGGAGGGTTAAATGCAGGCTTGGTTGCAGCCATAAATTACTCTTCTGTTTGAGACGTCTTACGAATATGCCCGGTGACGCTTATGCTTGCCGGGCCTACAGTCGGAACCGTAGAGCGGGTTAGCGCTAGCGCCACCCGCCATCTTCGTCAAAAATATCCTGTTAGTACAGCGCTTTACCGCTGCTGTCTTTCACGTTGGTTTTCCATGCAGCACGAATCTGCTCAACCACGCTGTCCGGCAGGCTGGCGTAATCCAGGTCGTTAGCCTGTTTGCCGCCATTTTTGTATGCCCAGTCGAAGAACTTCAGCACTTCAGCACCCTGCTCTGGCTTCTTCTGATCCTTGTGGACCAGGATGAAGGTGGTAGAGGTGATTGGCCATGCATTGTCGCCTTTCTGGTTGGTCAGATCCTGAGCGAAGGATTTGCTCCAGTCAGCGCCTTTAGCCGCGTTAGCAAAGTTCTCTTCAGTTGGGCTGACCGGTTTGCCGTCGGCAGAAACCAGTTTGGTGTACGCCAGGTTGTTCTGCTTGGCGTAAGCGTATTCTACGTAGCCGATTGAGCCTGGCAGACGCTGTACGAACGCGGCGATACCGTCGTTACCTTTACCGCCCAGACCGGTCGGCCAGTTAACGGTAGAGCCGGAACCGACTTTGGATTTCCACTCTTCGTTCACTTTCGCCAGGTAGCTGGTGAAGACGAAGGAGGTACCGGAGCCGTCAGCACGACGAACCACAGCGATGTTCTGCGAAGGCAGTTTCACGCCCGGGTTCAGTTTAGTGATGGCTTCGTCATCCCATTTTTTGATTTTGCCGAGGTAGATATCACCCAGGGTTTTACCATCCAGCACCAGCTCGCCGGACTTCAGGCCAGGGATATTTACCGCCAGCACAACACCACCGATAACGGTCGGGAACTGGAACAAGCCTTCCTGCGTCAGTTTTTCATCAGACAGCGGAGCGTCGGATGCGCCGAAATCAACGGTATTTGCGGTAATTTGTTTAACGCCACCGGAGGAGCCGATACCCTGGTAGTTCACCTTGTTACCAGTCTCTTTCTGGTAAGTATCAGCCCATTTGGCATACACCGGCGCAGGGAAGGTTGCACCAGCGCCAGTCAGGCTTGCCTCTGCAAATACAGAGAACGCGCTCATCGATAAGGTCGCGGCGACAACAGTTGCGACAGTGGTACGCATAACTTTCATAATGTCTCCTGCAAGATTTTCGTAAATCGTTGTTTAGTGGCTACGATGAGCAAAATAGGACAAAGAGGTGACAGATAAATGTACGAATTATGACAGTTTTATGACAACGAAAATTGCGCAGAAAATTAAGCAAATTAAAGCATCTTTATCAATAAGTTAAAGTGAAATATGACGCATTGATTTCAGAAAAATTTTCTTTCTGTGACACTAAAAAAAATAGCCGAAGATGACAGATTGTCATAGAACGCAGGGCAAAAAAGCAGGCGAAAAAACGGGCAGGAAGGATAAAAAAAGCTCCACCCGAAGGTGGAGCCTGAGAGGATTACTCTACGGTAACGGACTTCGCCAGGTTACGCGGCTGGTCGACGTCGGTGCCTTTGATCAGGGCGACGTGGTAAGCCAGCAGCTGCAGCGGAACGGTATAGAAGATAGGAGCAATGACCTCTTCCACATGCGGCATCTCGATGATGTGCATGTTGTCGCTGCTGGTAAAGCCGGCATCCTGATCCGCGAAGACATAGAGCACGCCGCCACGGGCGCGGACTTCTTCGATGTTGGACTTCAGTTTTTCCAGCAGTTCGTTGTTCGGTGCCACCACGATAACCGGCATATCCGCATCGATCAGCGCCAGTGGGCCGTGTTTCAGCTCACCTGCCGCGTAGGCTTCAGCGTGGATATAGGAGATCTCTTTGAGCTTCAGGGCGCCTTCCAGAGCAATCGGATACTGATCGCCACGACCCAGGAACAGGGCGTGATGCTTGTCGGAGAAATCTTCCGCCAGCGCTTCAATGCGCTTGTCCTGGGAGAGCATCTGCTCAATACGGCTCGGCAGCGCCTGCAGACCGTGCACAATATCGTGCTCAATCGCCGCATCCTGACCTTTCAGACGGGCCAGTTTCGCCACCAGCATCAGCAGGACCGTCAGCTGAGTGGTGAACGCTTTGGTGGAGGCCACGCCGATTTCGGTACCGGCTTTGGTCATCAGCGCCAGGTCAGACTCACGCACCAGCGAGGAGCCCGGTACGTTGCAGATGGCCAGCGAGCCCAGATAGCCCAGCTCTTTGGAGAGACGCAGCGCCGCCAGGGTATCAGCGGTTTCGCCGGACTGAGACAGGGTGATCATCAGGCTGTTACGACGCACGGCTGATTTGCGATAGCGGAACTCGGAGGCGATCTCCACGTCGCACGGCACGCCTGCCAGCGCTTCAAACCAGTAGCGGGAAACCATACCGGAGTTGTAAGAGGTGCCGCAGGCCACGATCTGAATGTGCTCAACTTTTGCCAGCATTTCGTTGGCGTTAGCCCCCAGTTCGCTCAAATCCACTTCGCCGTGGCTGATACGCCCGGTCAGGGTGTTTTTGATGGCGTTCGGCTGCTCGTAGATCTCTTTCTGCATGTAGTGACGGTAAGCGCCTTTATCACCCGCGTCGTACTGCAGGTTGGATTCGATATCCTGACGTTTTACCGGCTCGCCAGATTTATCAAAGATTTTGACGTCACGGCGGGTCACTTCTGCAATATCGCCCTCTTCCATGAAGATAAAGCGACGGGTCACCGGCAGCAGCGCCAGCTGATCGGAGGCGATAAAGTTCTCCCCCATCCCCAGGCCAATCACCATCGGGCTGCCAGAGCGGGCTGCCAGCAGGGTAGACGGGTCGCGGCTGTCCATGATCACGGTGCCGTAGGCGCCGCGCAGCTGTGGGATCGCACGCAGTACGGCCTCACGCAGCGTACCGCCCTGCTCCAGCTCCCAGTGAACCAGGTGGGCAATCACTTCGGTGTCGGTTTCAGAGACGAAGGTGTAACCACGCGCGATAAGCTCTTCACGCAGCGGTTCATGGTTTTCGATGATGCCGTTATGCACCACCACAATGTGTTCAGAGACGTGCGGGTGCGCGTTGCCTTCCGAAGGTTCACCGTGGGTCGCCCAGCGGGTATGGGCAATACCTGTGCCACCGTGCAGCGGGTTCTCTTCCGCGGCCTGTGCCAGCATGTTTACTTTACCGAGGCGACGCAGACGGGTCATATTCCCTTCTGCATCCACCACTGCCAGACCGGCAGAGTCATAACCACGGTATTCCAGACGACGTAAACCTTCGAGAAGGATTTCAGCAATATCACGCTGCGCGACTGCGCCAACAATTCCACACATAGTTTTAGATTCCGAATAGAGGCTTTCGCCTGCGTTGTCGCTGACCTGTTTTGCCCTTTCCGGGCGCCCCGAGCCTTGTAGAGAGTGGGGTTATATTTATGGGTACTGCTGATGGGCGGGGGATTATGTTATCCCCTCATCCCGAACCCTCTCCCGGAGGGGGAGAGGAAATAATCCACTTACTTTTTCTTCACCGGGCGTTTCCAGCCCTGCTTATGCACCTGCGGCACACGGCTTAACACCAGCTCGTTCTCCGCCACATTGCGGGTAACGGTCGTGCCCGCCGCAATGGTTACGCCTTTACCAATCGTCACTGGCGCCACCAGCTGTGAATCCGATCCCACAAACACGTCGTCACCAATAATGGTTTTAAACTTGTTCGCACCGTCATAGTTACAGGTGATAGTCCCGGCGCCGATATTCACGTTATCGCCAATCTCCGCATCGCCCAGATAGGTCAGATGGCCAGCTTTCGAGCCTTTGCCCAGACGCGCCTTTTTCATTTCGACGAAGTTGCCGACATGTGCGCCTTCCAGCAGCTCAGCGCCCGGACGCAGGCGGGCGAACGGCCCGATAGTGCAGGCGGCGGAGAGATGAGCATCTTCAACCACGCTATAAGGGCTGATTTCGCAGTCGTCGCCAATGACGCTGTTTTTAATCACACAACCGGCGCCAATTTTGACGCGGTTACCCAGCGTTACGTTGCCTTCCAGAATAACGTTAGTATCGATTTCGACGTCGCGCCCGTGGCTCAGCACCCCACGCAGATCGAAACGCGCTGGATCGCGCAGCATCACGCCCGCCAGCAGCAGCTTTTCAGCCTGCTCGGACTGATATACGCGCTCCAGACGGGACAGCTGAAGACGGTTGTTCACCCCTTCCACTTCGCTTAAGCGATCCGGATGAACGGCAGCGATCTCGCGGCCTTCCTGATACGCCATCGCGATGATATCGGTAATGTAGAATTCGCCCTGGGCGTTATTGTTGTTCAGCTGTGACAGCCAGCGCTTCATGTCCGCGCCGTTGGCGATCAGAATGCCGGTGTTAATTTCCTGAATTTCACGCTGTGCCTCGGTGGCATCTTTGTGCTCAACGATGCCCGTCACCTTGCCGTTATCACGGGTGATACGGCCATAACCGGTTGGATCGTCCAGCTTAACGGTCAGCAGACCGATCCCGCCCTGCGGTTTTGCAGCACGCAGGCGGGTCAGCGTCTCAACGGAGATCAACGGCACGTCGCCGTAGAGCATCAGGATGTCTTCGTCGTCAGAGAAGAACGGGGAGGCCTGCTGCATGGCGTGGCCGGTGCCCAGCTGTTCTGCCTGCAGAACCCAGTTGAGTTTGTCATCGCGTAGCGTCTGCTTCAGCAGATCGCCGCCGTGACCGTAGACCAGATGCACCTGGCTGGCGCCAAGATCGTTAGCGGCGTCAATGACATGCTGCACCATCGCTTTCCCTGCAAGGGTGTGCAGCACTTTAGGAAGATCGGAATACATGCGGGTGCCTTTGCCTGCGGCAAGGATGACCACGCTCATTGCTGTGTTCAACATACACGTCCTGACTGTAATTTGAGTGAAAAGTAAAACCCTTTGGCGTTGAAAATTCTACATATTTTGCGCCAAAAAATGGAGTGGCGGTAAAACGCACAACGTTGCCTGTTTGGGGCAAATTAAAGGTCCTTTTTACCGCAGATTAAAGGGCTTTGCCTGTGAAATATAGCGCCCTTTAGCGAACTCTCCAGCCCTCCCAACATGTTAGCTATTTTTTCGCTCTATTAATAAAGCCTGTTATAAGCAAAACACTGTTTTAATTATCTGAATGTGTGACACACAAAAAAGAAACACTGTTTTATTCTGATGATAATAGCGCTCAATTATTACTCAGGAGAATAAGATGAAGTCTAAAATACCTCTGGCCCTGATGATGTTTAGCGCCTTTTCCGCTATGGCAACAGAACAACCTCATGTCTGGAAAGCCATTGCCTTTGGGCAATCAACGGATCTGAATTTTTCCTCCAACGTGCTGCCCGAGAAAATCGGCGTCAATGATGTGACCATCGACGGGAAAAAGCTCTCGCCCCAGGAGAGCGCTGACCTGGCAAAAGCCATCACCCTGGAAAGCCGGGGCGGCAAAATCGCCAACTCTCACGACGGCTTAACGTTTTTCTATACCGAGCTGCCGACGGGAGAAAATTTTGTTTTGCAGGCCACTGTCCGGGTCGACCAGTTTGGGCCGGAGAATGGCGCGAAACCTGCCGCGCAGGAGGGCGCCGGACTGCTGGTACGTGATGTCCTCGGCAACCCGCGCCAGCAACCGCTAAAAATGGGTTATGAAGAGTTTCCGGCGGCATCGAATCAGGTGATGAACGCCATCATGACCCAGGATAAAAAAGACCATCAGCGGGTAAAAATGCAGGCTATCACCCGGGAGGGGATCAGCCATCCGTGGGGTGATGCCGGAGCCGCCATTAAAAAACAGAGTTACAAGGAAGAGGTGGATCTGAGCCAGACGCCGGAATTTCGCCTGAAACTCCAGCGCACCGACGACGGCTTTATTACCGCCTGGGCCCCGCTGGACAGCGACACCTGGGTGAGCAAGCGCGTGCCGCGCGCTGACCTGATTTCGGTACAGAACAAGGACCACTATTACGTCGGCTTTTTTGCCTCCCGCAATGCCAAAATTACGGTCACTAACGCCTCGCTCATCACCACCAGCGCCCATACCGTGCCTTCGGAGCCCTGGCAGGCAGAGCCACTGCCGGTCGTGGTGCAGCTGGCGTCCGGTACGGTCAGCGCTTCGCCAGATTACCTGCTGCAGGCGCGCGCTAATGAGGACGGGGTATTTAGCGTAAGACAAAACGAAGTGGTGATCGGTAATGAGAAAGCGGTGAAAGCAGGCGAGATGTACACCCTGCCAGCCCGCCTGGAGCAGACCAGCACCTTCACGGTGACCTTTACGCCTGCTCATGGCACGCCAGTGAACCAGCAGCTCACCGTCGAACGCATTGCAGACAGAGATACGACGCACCTGTATGCCGCTCCGGACGGAAAAGCGGATGCACAAGGCACTGCCGATGCGCCACTGGATCTCGCCACCGCCATCGCCCTGCTGGCGCCCGGCGGCAAGCTGGTGCTGAAAAGCGGCGATTACCCGCAGAGTGAGATCCCCGTCGCTGCCAGCGGCAGCAGCGATAAACTCAAAACCCTGCAGGCAGACGGGAAAGTGGTGATCCACGGCCTGTTGCTTGATGCCAGCTACTGGCATATCAACGGTATCGACGTGACCGGCAAAAGTCTGCGCGTTCAGGGTAGCCATAACCTGATCGAGCGCGTCACGGCCTACCGCAATGACGATACCGGGATCCAGATCTCCTCCCCGGATAAGATTGGCCGGCCATTATGGGCAAGCTATAACCGGGTTGTGGATTCTGAATCTTACGCCAATGAAGATCCCGGCAAGATTAACGCCGATGGCTTCGCGGTGAAAATGCGGGTAGGGGAAGGTAACCGGCTGGAGCGTTGCTATTCCCACGACAATATCGACGACGGTTTTGACCTGTTCAACAAGATTGAAGATGGCGCAAACGGCGTGGTCGTGATCGAGAACTCGGTTGCCAGCAACAATACCAGTAACGGCTTTAAGCTCGGCGGAGAAGGGCAGCCTGTGGCGCATCAGATCCGCAACAGCAAAGCCACGGGCAATCACCTGGACGGCTTCACCGATAACTTTAACCCCGGCAGGCTGGTGGTGGAGAACAATATCGCGGTGGATAACCAGCGCTTTAACTACATCTTCCGTCCAAGCCCATACGGCGATGTGACAACTCAGGGAACCTTTACCGGCAACGTATCGATCCGTAATCAGCCAGGCGAGTACGACGATGCGGTGACAGGAAACGTTGATAACACGAACTACTTTATCGCGAAGGGTAAAAGCGTGAACAGTGAAGGGAAGGAACTGGATAAAACGCAGGTAAAAATGTAGGTACCAGAGAGGCGCTTCGCTTATCACACTACGGTAAGCGTGGCGCCACCCGGCATATCAGCACTTAGTGGTTGAACGTACCGAAAGAGACGTTCATGTTGCTGAAAAGGGCGATGATTTTGTTGATCGTTTTCATGATGGCATCCTGATATTTTTGGAGTTCAGTTATGTGACATTCATCACAAAACGAAGTCTACTCCTGACAATTCTGCCGATCAATCTTTTTGTGAGCTAAATCACAAAATAATAAAACATCGTTTTAGTTTCAGATTTAATGAAACAGATCCATAAAAAAAGCCAGTCTGGAGACCAGACTGGCTTTCGTGCTTTCAAGCCGGTGTTACATCGCTTTTTTGGTCAACTCGATAACGCGCAGTTTCGCGATCGCTTTGGCCAGCTCTGCAGACGCCTGAGCGTAATCCACGTCGCCATGAGAGCTCTTAATGTGCTCTTCTGCTTTACGCTTCGATTCCAGAGCTCGCGCTTCGTCGAGATCCTGGCCACGAATTGCGGTATCAGCCAGTACGGTCACGCTACCAGGCTGCACTTCAATAATGCCGCCAGACAGATAGATAAACTCTTCATGACCGAACTGTTTAACGATGCGGATCATACCAGGCTTAATGGCGGTGAGCAGCGGGGCGTGACCCGGGAAAATACCCAGTTCACCTTCGCTACCCGTTACCTGGATTTTCTCGACCAGACCAGAGAACATTTGTTGCTCTGCGCTGACGACGTCCAGGTGGTAAGTCATTGCCATATCACCCTCCGATTAAGGCGTTAAAGTTTTTTGGCTTTTTCTACGGCTTCGTCGATGGAACCCACCATATAGAACGCCTGCTCCGGCAGGTGATCGTATTCGCCTTCCATGATGCCTTTAAAGCCACGGATGGTGTCTTTCAGCGCAACGTATTTGCCCGGAGAACCGGTAAATACTTCTGCTACGAAGAACGGCTGGGACAGGAAGCGCTGGATCTTACGCGCACGTGCTACCACCAGTTTGTCTTCTTCAGACAGTTCATCCATACCCAGGATGGCGATGATGTCTTTCAGTTCCTGATAACGCTGCAGCAGGGACTGTACGCCACGCGCGGTGTCGTAGTGTTCCTGACCTACTACCAGTGGATCCAGCTGACGGCTGGTGGAGTCCAGCGGGTCAACGGCCGGGTAGATACCCAGAGACGCGATCTGACGGCTCAGTACCACGGTTGCGTCTAAGTGCGCAAAGGTGGTTGCTGGGGATGGGTCAGTCAAGTCATCCGCAGGTACGTATACCGCCTGAACGGAGGTAATAGAACCGGTTTTGGTTGAGGTGATACGTTCCTGCAGAACACCCATCTCTTCCGCCAGGGTCGGCTGGTAGCCTACCGCTGATGGCATACGACCCAGCAGTGCGGATACTTCCGTACCGGCCAGGGTGTAACGGTAGATGTTGTCGACGAACAGCAGTACGTCACGACCTTCGTCACGGAATTTCTCAGCCATGGTCAGACCGGTCAGCGCAACGCGCAGACGGTTTCCAGGTGGCTCGTTCATCTGACCGTAAACCAGGGATACTTTATCCAGAACGTTAGAGTCGGTCATTTCGTGGTAGAAGTCGTTACCCTCACGAGTACGCTCACCTACGCCCGCAAACACGGAGTAACCGGAGTGCTCGATCGCGATGTTACGGATCAGCTCCATCATGTTTACGGTTTTACCTACACCCGCACCACCGAACAGACCAACTTTACCGCCCTTCGCAAACGGACACATCAGGTCGATAACTTTGATGCCGGTTTCCAGCAGTTCCTGAGAGCTGGACAGCTCTTCATAGGAAGGTGCTGAACGGTGGATAGCCCAACGCTCTTCTTCGCCGATATCGCCTTTCATGTCGATCGGCTGACCCAGGACGTTCATGATACGACCCAGGGTTGCTTTACCTACTGGTACTTCAATTGGGTGCTCAAGGTCTTTTACTTCCAGACCACGACGCAGACCGTCGGAAGAACCCATGGCGATGGTACGCACGATACCGCCACCGAGCTGCTGCTGAACTTCCAGCACCAGATTTTCGTTACCATTCTGAACCTCAAGAGCATCGTACACGCGCGGTACGGCATCCTGAGGGAATTCGACGTCAACTACGGCGCCGATTACCTGGACAATCTTTCCAGTAGCCATCTTGAATCCTCTACGTAATTCGTAAACCTGGTTAAACCGCGGCGGCCCCCGAGACGATCTCGGTGAGTTCCTGAGTAATGCTGGCCTGACGAGCTTTGTTGTATACCAACTGCAGCTCTTTGATCAGGCTGCCACCATTATCGGTAGCGGCTTTCATCGCCACCATACGTGCGGCCTGCTCGCTAGCCAGGTTTTCTACCACGCCCTGATAAACCTGAGATTCAACATAACGACGCAGCAAGGTATCCAGCAGCGGTTTTGGATCCGGTTCATACAGGTAATCCCAGGCTTTATGCTGTAACTCTTCATCTTCTGATGCCGGTAACGGCAGCAGCTGAGTGAGGGTCGGAACCTGGGACATGGTGTTAATAAATTTGTTGTTTACAACGTACAGCCTGTCCAGACGGCCTTCATCATAGGCCTGCAACATCACTTTAACCGGACCGATCAGTTCGGACAGGGACGGGTTATCACCCATACCGGTCACCTGGGCGACGATATTGCCGCCTACGGAATTAAAGAAAGAGACGCCCTTAGAGCCGATCATCGCGATATCGCTTTGAACGCCTTTATCGGACCATGCTTTCATATCCGCCAGCAGCTTTTTGAACAGGTTAATGTTCAAGCCGCCGCACAAACCACGGTCGGTAGACACCACCAGGTAGCCCACGCGCTTAACGTCGCGTTCTTCCAGGTAAGGGTGCTTATATTCCAGATTACCGCTCGCAAGGTGACCAATCACTTTGCGCATGGTATCTGCATAAGGACGGCTGGCCGCCATACGTTCCTGCGATTTACGCATTTTGGAAGCGGCGACCATCTCCATCGCTTTAGTGATCTTTTGCGTGTTCTGGACGCTTGCGATCTTACTACGTATCTCTTTTGCGCCGGCCATGAGCTTCTCCTCAATGCCTTGCGGTCTGTCCTAAGACAGACCGCCAGACGTTACCAGGACTGGGTTGCTTTGAAGGAATCGAGCAGGCTCTTCAGCTTGCCTTCGATTTCGTCGTTATAGCCACCGGACTGGTTGATCTCTTGCATCAGTGGAGCATGGTCACGGTCAGCGTAAGCCAGCAGTGCGGCTTCAAAGCTACCGATTTTCGCCAGTTCTACATCCCCCAGATAACCACGTTCTGCTGCGAACAGTACCAGGCCCTGCTGTGCGACTGACATAGGGGCATACTGTTTCTGTTTCAGCAGCTCGGTCACTTTCTGACCGTGGTCAAGCTGTTTACGGGTTGCATCGTCAAGATCGGATGCAAACTGGGAGAACGCTGCCAGTTCACGATACTGTGCCAGTGCGGTACGGATACCACCGGACAGTTTCTTGATGATCTTGGTCTGCGCTGCACCACCCACACGGGATACGGAGATACCCGGGTTAACCGCCGGACGAATACCGGAGTTAAACAGGTTGGTTTCCAGGAAGATCTGACCATCGGTAATGGAGATTACGTTGGTCGGAACGAACGCAGAAACGTCACCCGCCTGGGTTTCAATGATCGGCAGAGCGGTCAGAGAGCCCGTTTTACCCTTCACTTCACCTTTGGTGAAGTTCTCAACGTATTCCGCGTTAACGCGGGATGCACGCTCCAGCAGACGGGAGTGCAGATAGAATACGTCGCCCGGGAATGCTTCACGTCCAGGTGGACGACGGAGCAGCAGGGAAACCTGACGGTAAGCAACAGCCTGTTTAGACAGGTCATCGTATACGATCAGTGCATCTTCACCGCGGTCACGGAAGTATTCGCCCATTGCGCAACCGGCATACGGTGCCAGGTATTGCAGTGCAGCAGATTCAGAAGCGGTCGCCACAACAACGATGGTGTTGGACAGCGCGCCGTGCTCTTCCAGTTTACGCACCACGTTAGAGATGGTGGACGCTTTCTGGCCAATAGCTACGTACACACATTTGATGCCGGAATCGCGCTGGTTGATGATCGCATCGATTGCCATCGCGGTTTTACCGGTCTGACGGTCACCGATGATCAGCTCACGCTGGCCACGGCCGATTGGGATCATGGCGTCAACGGATTTATAACCGGTCTGTACCGGCTGGTCGACGGACTGACGATCGATTACGCCCGGTGCGATAACTTCGATTGGGGAGAAGCCATCGTGCTCAACCGGACCTTTACCGTCGATTGGCGCACCCAGGGTGTTCACCACGCGACCCAGCAGGCCGCGGCCAACTGGAACTTCAAGAATACGGCCAGTACACTTAACCTTCATGCCTTCGGCGAGGTCAGCGTAAGGACCCATCACAACTGCACCTACGGAGTCGCGCTCCAGGTTCAGTGCGATAGCGTAACGGTTACCCGGCAGGGAGATCATTTCACCCTGCATACAATCGGCCAGGCCGTGGATGCGGATAACACCGTCGCTTACAGAAACAATAGTACCTTCGTTGTGAGCTTCACTCACAACACTGAACTGAGCAATGCGCTGCTTGATCAGTTCGCTGATTTCGGTGGAATTCAGTTGCATGCTCCAGTCCCCTTAAGACTGCAAGACGTCTGCAAGGCGCTCAAGACGGCCGCGTACGCTGCCATCAATGACCATATCACCCGCACGGATGATTACGCCTGCCATTACAGACTTATCGATATTGCAATTCAGCTTCACTTTGCGTGACAGACGTTTTTCCATCGCGGCGGTGATTTTCGCAAGCTGTTCGTTACTCAGTTCAGTCGCAGAAGTTACGTGAACTTCAACAGTGGCTTCACTGAGGGCACGCAAGTGCTCAAACTGCTCGAGAACATCCGGGAGCGCTTTCAGACGACCATTTTCTGCCATTACCCGAATCAGGTTCTGGCCGTTGGCGTCCAGCTGCTCACCGCAAATGGCGATGAACGAATCGGCGAGGGTTTCAGGCGCCACGGCGCCAGAAAGCATCTCAGCCATATGTTCGTTTTTCGTTACCTCAGCGGCAAACGCCAGCATGTTCTGCCAGCGATCGACATTTTGGTGTTCGATAGCAAAGTCAAAAGCTGCTTTGGCGTAGGGGCGAGCTACCGTAACAAATTCAGACATCAGCCCCTCCCTCCTTACAGTTCAGCGACAAGTTTGTCCACGATGTCGCTGTTAGCAGCTTCATCCACGGAACGTTCGATGATCTTCTCGGCGCCAGCAACAGCCAGAATCGCGACCTGCTTACGCAGCTCTTCGCGAGCACGTTTACGCTCGGCATCAATTTCTGCCTGCGCTTGTGTCACGATTTTAGTACGTTCCTGTTCTGCTTCAGCTTTCGCTTCGTCCAGGATCTGAGAACGACGTTTGTTCGCCTGCTCGATGATTACCTGGGCTTCCGCTTTCGCTTTTTTCAGCTGGTCGGTCGCGTTGGCCTGTGCAAGGTCCAAATCTTTCTTAGCGCGTTCTGCAGAAGCCAGGCCGTCAGAAATTTCTTTCTGACGTTTTTCGATGGCAGCCATTAAAGGCGGCCATACATACTTCATGCAGAACCAGACAAAGATAACAAACGCGATGGCCTGGCCGAGGATTGTTGCGTTCATGTTCACAGCACAATACCTCTTTAAATTTACAACTGTGGCTTAGGGTTTAAACGACTTACTACGCGACAGCAAACATCACGTACAGACCCAGACCTACAGCGATCATCGGGATAGCATCCACCAGACCCATAACGATAAAGAACTGAGTACGCAGCAGAGGAATCAGATCTGGCTGACGCGCTGCGCCTTCCAGGAATTTACCCCCGAGGATGCCGATACCGATCGCAGCACCGATAGCCGCCAGACCCATCATCACAGCGGCAGCCATGTACAGCAGATCCATATTCAGGTTTTCCATGACAGTCTCCAGTTTGTTTCAGTTAAAACGTAGTAGTGTTGGTAAAGAATCAGTGCTCTTCAGACGCCATCGACAGATAGACGATCGTCAGAACCATGAAGATAAAGGCTTGCAGCGTAATGATCAGGATGTGGAAAATGGCCCACGGCACATTCAGAACCCACTGTGACCACCACGGCAGAAGACCCGCGATCAGAATGAAAATCAGCTCACCCGCATACATGTTGCCGAACAGTCGCAGACCGAGGGAAATCGGTTTGGACAGCAGGCTAACGCCTTCCAGAATCAGGTTGATCGGAATAAACGCCCAGTGGTTGAACGGCTGCAGGGTAAGCTCTTTCACGAAGCCGCCTACACCTTTCATTTTGATGCTGTAGAAAAGAATCAGGATGAATACGCCCAGCGCCATAGACAGGGTGATGTTCACGTCAGCAGACGGCACCACACGCAGCGCAGGCAGACCGAAGATATGCTCGCCGATAAACGGCAGCAGGTCGATCGGCAGCAGGTCCATCAGGTTCATCAGGAAGACCCAGACAAAGACGGTCAGCGCCAGCGGTGCAATTACCTTGCTCTTACCGTGGTACATGTCTTTGACGCTACCGTGGACAAAGCCAATGATCATTTCGATAAACGTCTGGAATTTCCCTGGAACGCCGCTGGTCGCACGTTTCGCAACGCCGCGGAAAATGGCCAGGAACAACAGACCCAGTACCACCGAGAAGAACATGGAGTCGATATTAATCGTCCAGAAGGTGGCTGGGGGGTTATGCGGATCCACCAGCGAGAATGTACGTAAGTCCAACTGAAGGTTGTTCAGATGGTGACCTATGTAATCCTGCGGCGTCATATTTTCTGAAGCCATGATGCCTTTTACCCTTTGTTATTGATTACAGCTGGCGCCAGAATTTGTACCACCAGCACCAAAACCCACGTCACTATCAGCGGCAAAAATACCACTTTAAAAACCGCCAGCGCCACCACCAGGAGGGCAAAGGTCAGCAACACCTTACACACTTCGCCGAGGGCGAAGGACCAGGCCATGCGGCCTTTGGCAGGTGTATGCGCCTGATGACACCAGGCAAAAATCATAAACAACATGTTTGGCACAACCACTGCCAAACCTCCGCTTACCGCAGAGATGCCCCAGAAGGGGTCTTTGAGGCAGAACAGCAATCCACTTGCCATCACCGCCAGAAACTGAATGAACAGAAGCTTACGAGCAACGTTTCGACTCAAGAGCGACACTGATATCACGTTTTTACTCCTGCTCACTTCGAGGTATGTCGCGTGTCGTATAAAACGTTCTTTAAGGCTCAGAGTCAAGCAGCAAAAAGCGGACAAATTATACGGTGCGTCCCCGTGATTTCAAACAATAAGTAGCGAAAAGGTGAATAAATGTTTAAATATTTTTCCCCGGCGCTATTTCTTAACTTTTCGTCAAACTATGAATGGCGCGTCAAAACTGCAAACAACGCGGAAACGTTGACGATAAAGCGTGCACGAGATCACAAAATACACATTTACGATAAGGTCGAATAAATTAAAGCGGTAAAACGTTATATTTCATCTTTATGATATTAAAGATTAATTTCAGCAACTATTCTCAAAACAGCCCTGTATACAACAAAAACCTTTTATTGACATTTTTAATAAATATTTAACATTACAATCTGATTACTCTTCCCTACTTTTAGCAAGCTGATATTTTCGGTGTTTATTATCTTTTGGGTTAACTACATGTCCAGGTTAACCCAAAGAAAATCCCCAGTAAAAAAAGTGGTTAAATTAACCTTGTCTATTTCTTAGCCTGTCGCGTAATTTTTAACATCCTAAGAACAGCACAAATTCCACATTTTTTATTATATTTTTAAAAATATTTTGGCTTAACGATCACCAGATGACGCTCGCCTTCCAGCTGGGGAACATGCAATTTAATCGCCTCTTCCACCTCAAAACCTTCAGGCATCTGCGCGATTTCGTCTTCCGGCAGCACCCCTTTCAGGGCATAGAAGCGGCCATTTTCCGCAGGCAGATGCTTACACCAGTCGATCATGTCATTGAGCGAGGCAAAGGCCCGGCTGATCACACCATCAAATGGCGGCTCGGCGGGGAACGCCTCTACCCTACTCTGCACCGGATAAATGTTTTCCAGCTTCAGTTCATGCTGAACCTGACGCAGGAAGCGTACGCGCTTGCCCAGGCTGTCCAGCAGCGTGAAATGGCTCTCGGGACGAACGATAGAGAGTGGAATACCTGGCAGACCCGGCCCCGTTCCCACGTCGATAAAACGCTCTCCTTTGAGATGCGGCGCCACCACGATGCTGTCGAGGATGTGACGAATCAGCATCTCGTTCGGATCGCGAACCGAGGTGAGATTATAGGCCTTGTTCCATTTGTTCAGCATGTCGACATACCCCACCAGCTGATTTTTCTGGTGATCGGTGAGCGAAATACCGGCTTGTTCCAGCAGACGAGTGAGTTTGTTGAGCACGGCGAATACCTGTTGAGATAGGTGTGGGCGGGTGGCGCTACGCGAGCCCGCCCTACGGAATTCTGTAGGCCCGGTAAGCGCAGCGCCACCGGGCAGTTCTTACAATTAAGCGCTGCGGCGCAGCATACCCTGTTTTTTCAGCCACACCAGCAGAATGGAGATGGCCGCAGGCGTGACGCCCGAAATACGCGATGCCTGGCCGATAGACGACGGTTTATGGTCATTCAGCTTGGCGATCACCTCGTTGGAGAGGCCGTTAACCAGACGGTAATCCAGCGTGGCGGGCAGGATCGTACTCTCGTTACGCTGCTGTTTCTCGATCTCATCCTGCTGACGGGCGATATAGCCTTCGTATTTCACCTGGATTTCGACCTGTTCAGCAGCCTGGACATCCTCCAGACCCGGCGCAAACGGCGTCATCTGGATTAGCTGGTCGTAGGTCATCTCCGGACGGCGGAGCAGATCTTCCCCGCTGGCTTCACGGGAGAGCGGCGCAGACAGGTGAGCATTCACTTCGTCTACGGACTCGGCTGTTGGGTTGACCCAGGTCGATTTGAGGCGCTGACGTTCACGCTCGATGTTCTCCAGCTTCTCGTTGAAGCGCGCCCAGCGTGCATCATCCACCAGCCCCAGCTCACGACCGATTTCGGTCAGGCGCAGGTCGGCGTTGTCTTCACGCAGCATCAGACGGTATTCCGCGCGGGAGGTAAACATGCGGTACGGCTCTTTGGTGCCGAGGGTGCAGAGGTCGTCCACCAGTACGCCCAGATAAGCCTGAGAACGACCCGGCGCCCAGCCTTCTTTTTCGGCCGAGAAGCGCGCGGCGTTCAGACCAGCCAGCAGCCCCTGAGCGGCAGCCTCTTCGTAACCGGTTGTGCCGTTGATCTGACCGGCGAAGAAGAGCCCCTGGATAAATTTGCTCTCCAGGGTTGGCTTCAGGTCACGTGGATCGAAGAAGTCATACTCAATGGCATAGCCCGGACGGACGATCTTCGCATTCTCCATCCCCTGCATGGAACGGACGATCTGCATCTGCACGTCGAAAGGCAGGCTGGTGGAGATACCGTTCGGGTAGATCTCGTTGGAGGTCAGCCCTTCAGGCTCCAGGAAGATCTGGTGCTGGTTACGATCGGCGAAGCGCATTACCTTGTCTTCGATCGACGGGCAGTAGCGTGGGCCGATCCCTTCGATCACACCGGCATACATCGGGCTGCGATCGAGGTTACTGCGGATCACGTCATGTGTTTTCTCGTTAGTGTGCGTGACATAGCACGGCACCTGGCGCGGATGTTGATCCACGCTACCCATGAACGAGAAGACCGGCATCGGGTTATCGCCGTGCTGTTGGGCCAGCACGCTGAAATCAATGGTGCGGGCGTCGATACGCGGTGGCGTACCGGTTTTCAGGCGGCTGACGCGCAGCGGCAGCTCGCGCAGACGGCGTGAAAGGGGAATGGACGGCGGATCGCCAGCACGGCCACCGCTGTAGTTGTCCAGTCCGATATGAATTTTGCCGTCAAGGAAGGTCCCGACGGTCAGCACGACGGCTTTGGCACGGAACTTCAGACCCATCTGGGTCACGGCGCCAACGACACGATCGTTTTCCACAATCAGATCCTCAACCGCCTGCTGGAAGATCATCAGGTTCGGCTGATTCTCCAGCGCGGTGCGTACGGCCTGGCGGTAGAGCACGCGGTCCGCCTGAGCACGGGTCGCCCGAACGGCGGGGCCTTTGCTCGCGTTTAGTATCCTAAACTGGATACCCGCATGATCGATCGCGGTTGCCATCAGGCCGCCAAGTGCATCCACTTCTTTTACCAGGTGTCCTTTCCCAATGCCGCCAATCGCCGGATTACAGGACATCTGTCCTAGCGTGTCGATATTGTGTGTCAAAAGCAGGGTCTGCTGACCCATTCGCGCCGCGGCCATTGCGGCCTCGGTGCCTGCATGACCCCCGCCAATGATAATGACGTCAAAAGGATCCTGATAAAACATGGTGGTCTGCCTCGCGTAAAGCGGTAAGAAAATGGATTGAAGCCCGGGCCGTGGATTCTACTCAACTTTAGTCGTTCGAGAAAGCACTGGGATCCTGGCTATTAAAAAGAAGATCTTTTTATTTAGAGATCTGTTTTATTGTGATCTCTTATTAGGATCGCGGGTTTCTGTGGATAAGCCGGATCTCCCAAAGAAGATCATGTGCTTAGAGAGGATCGTTTGCTGTGAATGATCGGTGATCCTGTGACGTATAAGCTGGGATCAGATCGTGATGTTATGCACAGCACAAAAAGTCATCACGGGTTGTTCTTTGGATAACTACCGGTTGATCCAAGCTTTTAACCAGAGTTATCCACATCTGATCGCACGATCTTTAATCTGTTTTGAGTAAATTTTTCCATTCCGCCAGCCAAAGTTCAGCTGGATCTTCCGGAATATCATGATCGAGGATGTTGATCTTCAGCGTTTCACCGATCTGTTGTGCCCCGCAGGACTTCAGTTCGGTCTCGACCTTCTCAACGGCGCCGCAGAAGGTGTCGTACTCCCGGCTGCCAATACCAATGGCACCAAACCGGACGTTCGTCAGGTCGGGCTGCTGCTCTTTTAACTCTTCATATAAAGGAAGAAGGTTATCCGGAAGATCCCCCGCACCGTGGGTGGAGGTGATCAACAGCCAGATCCCGTCGAGCTGGAGATCCTCTAATAACGGTCCATGCAGCGTTTCAGTAGAAAAGCCCGCGTCTTCCAGCTTTTCGGCCAGGTGTTCCGCGACATATTCAGCGCCGCCAAGGGTGCTGCCGCTAATAAGAGTAATGTCCGCCATTGATCGCTCGCTCAGATAAACAGGAGGACATTGTACGCTGTGAACGAGCTGGGATCTACCTGTGGAAAATGTGGTAATTATTTTGCCCGGCTACGGGCGGATGGTACGCATGATCGGGTTCTGCAGGGAGATCAACGTCTCGGTGGACTGAATTTCATCGATTGTTTGGATCTTGTTGATAAGTACCTGTTGCAAAGCGTCGATCGATCGGCACATCACCTTAATAAAGATGCTGTAGTGGCCGGTGGTGTAGTAGGCCTCGGTCACTTCATCCAGCGCATTCAGTTTTGCCAGCGCTGAAGGGTAGTCTTTAGCGCTCTTAAGGATGATGCCGATAAAACAGCAGACGTCATACCCCAGCTGTTTCGGACTGACGTCAATATGGGCGCCGGTAATGATCCCCGCCTGTTTCATCTTCTCTACGCGCACGTGAATGGTCCCCGGGCTGACGCCAAACTGTTTTGCCAGTTCTGCGTAGGCAGTACGTGCGTTAGCCATCAGCGCCTCGAGAATGCCGCGGTCCAGATTGTCGATCTGATAATTTTCCATAGCTTTTACTTATGAAGATTAATGAATCACTCTATTTTAGCGGGTAATTTTAGCGATTTAAAAGTGAGTTGGGAGTTTTATTGTTGGATTATTGAAAGAGGCTCTTTTTTGTTGCTTAATCAATGCCAACAGGACGCAGGAGTATAAATAATGAAAACCGCTTACATCGCACAACAACGCCAGATCAGTTTCGTTAAATCCCACTTTTCCCGCCAGCTGGAAGAGAAGCTGGGCCTGGTTGAAGTCCAGGCACCTATCTTAAGCCGCGTGGGCGACGGGACGCAGGACAACCTGTCTGGTTGCGAAAAAGCGGTTCAGGTGAAAGTGAAAACACTGCCAGACGCCCAGTTCGAAGTGGTCCATTCCCTTGCGAAGTGGAAGCGTCAAACCCTGGGACAACACGACTTCAGCGCGGGCGAAGGGCTTTACACGCACATGAAAGCCCTTCGCCCCGATGAAGACCGTCTTACCGCGATTCACTCTGTTTACGTTGACCAGTGGGACTGGGAACGCGTTATGGGTGATGGCGAACGTCATACCGGTACGCTGAAAGCGACGGTAGAAGCCATTTATGCCGGGATCAAAGCCACCGAGGCGGCGGTCAGCAAAGAGTTTGGCCTGACCCCGTTCCTGCCGGAGACGATCCACTTTGTCCACAGCCAGGAGCTGCTGAGCCGCTTCCCGGATCTGGATGCCAAAGGGCGTGAGCGTGCGATCGCCAAAGAGTTAGGGGCCGTATTCCTGATCGGGATCGGCGGCAAGCTGTCTCATGGTCAGCGTCACGATGTACGTGCGCCGGATTATGATGACTGGAGCAGCGAAGGCGAGAGCGGCCTGGCGGGCCTGAACGGCGATATTCTGGTCTGGAACCCGGTGCTGGAAGATGCGTTTGAACTCTCTTCCATGGGGATCCGCGTGGATGCCGAGGCGCTGAAGCGCCAGCTGGCTATTACCGGTGATGAAGATCGCCTTAAGCTGGAGTGGCACCAGGCGCTGCTGCGTGGCGAGATGCCGCAGACCATCGGCGGCGGTATCGGCCAGTCTCGTCTGACCATGTTACTGCTGCAACTCTCCCATATCGGCCAGGTTCAGTGTGGCGTATGGCCGCAGCAGGTTCGTGACAGCGTCGACGCCCTGCTGTAATTAGCGTTTCCAGCGCCGCAGCAGGCGGCTACGCAACCCGGTATCAAAGCGCCAGATATGATCGAAGATGCGCATGATGCCGGGTTTTCCATGTGTGGACATCGCCACGGCATGAAAACGATGCTGGTGGACCTGCTGCAGTACCTTCACCTTACTCACCACCTCTTCCGGCAGCCGCTGGGCAATAAAGTCTGAAATCACCACCGCGTCGGCGTCATACCACTCGCCGCCCTGCATCCGCTCAATAATGGCGCGAAAACAGCTGGCGAGATCGGTACCGCCGCGAAAGCGCTGGCTTAAGAAACGGATCGCCTGCTCCAGACCGTGCTGGCCCGAGAGTTCGTAGCCCACCACCTCGCTGGAAAACAGCATGATAAAGCAACGTCGTCTGTCGGCGAGCGCCACGCGCATCAGAGCCAGACAGAAGGCTTTGGCGCACTGCTCGTTGAATCCTCCCATCGAACCGGACGTATCCACGCAGACGATAAACGGCCCGCGGGGTTGTTCGTCGAAATCCTGATGCACTGCCGGGCGCTGGCTCACCTTCTCCCGCCAGGCATCGCCTTGCAGACGGTAAGTGAGGAGCTGCTTCTCCACCAGCCGACGGTAAAATTCGTACTCAAGTTCTGTGATGCCGAGGGTCGCCAGCTCTGGCGGCAGCAGGCGCAGAATGTCATCGCTCTGCTGCAGTCCGTCCACCTGCTCCGGCACCGTCGCCGGTTCGCGCACCAGGGTGCGGAAGGTTTCCAGCGGGGCATCCTTTTTTGGCACCGACTTCGCCTCCCGCGAACGGCCCAGCTGTTCCGCCAGTTGCATCAGCTCCGGCTGCTGTGCCAGAAAATCGCCGTAGCGAACGATAAGCTGATGATCCCCCCGCTTGAGCTGACCGGCGCTCATATCCCAGAGGCGACCGGCGGAATTTTCATTCTCCACCAGTACCGGCTCCAGCGCCCCGGCCAGGGTCATCCGCTCCTGTACTTCGCTGAGCAGCTGTTCGCGCTCCTCTTCCAGTAACTGCTGATTCAGGGAGGTGGCCTGCACCACCAGGCTCAGCCGCCAGCGCTGTAAAAAGAGGGTATGCAGGGCGGGGGTAAAGGTGGCGTTATCCACCACCAGCTGCCGCGCCTGGCCGGCAAAGGGGGAGTGAACCTTGTCCAGCAGGGTTAAAATCTGCGGCAGCTGGACGATAAGCTGGGGGGTAGAGAGTAACTGGCTCTGCTGATAACACATCACCTCTTCGGTGAGTTCCGGCGGGACGCGGGTATCTTTCAGCCTTTTACGGAGATTTTCCCGCCAACGAGGAAGATCGTCGGTAATGGCGGTTTTAAGGCGCGGGAATTTTTCGAAAAAGATCGCCAGCTGCGGCGAGGCCAGCAGAGTGAGGATGATCTCTTCGATCATGCCCTCCTCGCCGACGGCAAGCATGACGTTGAGGGTATCCAGCGTCAGCATTGACGCGCCTGTTTGATCTGCGCGCTCACATCCTGCAGGCTGGCTTCAATCCGCCCCAGCCAGTCGCTGTGGATGAACAGACATTTTTGCTGCTCGCTGAAGCGCGTGTGCTGGAGGTGCCACTGATTATCCAGCGCTTCCAGCTGCTGTTTGATCTCTTCCGGCACGCTTTCCGACGCGGTTCCGGGCAGCGCAAGACGCGATCCCTGCAAACTGACGTCGCGGATCACCAGATGCAGGCTGCCGTCCACTTCCATGTTGAGCGGCTGGGCGAAACCAATGCCGTTGAGTTTGCCGCGGATCTCGCCGCCTTTGGTCAGCCACTGCGCCAGCGTTTCCCGCTCGAGGGTGATGTGAATTACCTGCATATCGTGGAGCTTGAGCGGCTGCTGGAGGAGCAGCGTCAGGGTGGTATCACTCAGTTCTGCCGGTAATTCATAGTGTGGGCGACGGGCGAACATGCCGCTCTGACGGATAACGCGCAGGGCGGTTTTGTCGCTCTGCTGCTGCTGAAGCTGAAGGCGGCGCTGGGTAATGGCCCCGAGCTGGTTCAACATCTCCTGCTGTCCCCACGCGTGTCCGGTCATCAATATTTCCAGCTGCTGCTGCATCAGATTCATGCCGCTGGCGTCGTGCCAGAGGCAATCCTTCAGCAGGATCAGATCGATTGGCGCCACCGCATCGCGACCGCTGAACAGCGCGCTGGCCTGCAGCAGGCGGATGGCTTTCTTCCAGCGGCGATCGGAGACGTAAGGCGCCCCCGGCAGGGCATCAAGCTGCTGGCGCAGCATAAAGACCAAGTCGAACACCGCATCAGGCAGGGTGATTTTGCCAATGTCCTGCTGCCACTGCTGATACTCCTCGTCCGTCACCTGCAATGCGGCAGGCACCGGGTTATCGTTTTCATCCTGCTGGCTGGTCAGCAGCGAGCGGAAGTTCGCTTTGTCCTGCACCTTATCGAGCCACAGGCGGATCAGCATACGGTCATACAGGGCTTCGAGGCTGCTGTCGGCTTCGGGCAGTTCGTTGGATGCTGCCACCAGCAGGCGCATCGGAATTTTCTCCTCATGCGCGCCGTTGCGAAACCGGCGTTCGTTAATGGCGGTAAGCAGGGTATTCAGGATCGCCGGGCCGGCTTTCCAGATCTCATCGAGAAAGACAATTTCCGCTTCCGGCAGATAGCCGGTGGTTAACCGTTCGTACCGCCCTTCATCTTTTAACGCCTGAATGGAGAGCGGACCAAAGACCTCTTCCGGCGTGGAAAAGCGGGTCATCAGGTATTCAAACGCCCTGGCGTGCTGAAAAGCGAACTTCAGCCTGCGGGCAATCAGGCTTTTTGCGATGCCGGGCGGCCCCAGCAGAAATACGCTTTCGCCGCTCAACGCCGCCAGTAAACAGAGGCGAATGGCGTGGCTACGTTCATAGAGCCCTTTCTCCAGTGCACCGCTGAGACGGGAAATTCTTTCTGCTAATAAATGAGTGTGAGCCATAATTGTTTTTGCATCCTTTCGCCGTACCCCCGGCTAATTGAAGCGAGTATAGACGTTTCGTTCCGGGCTGGTAATAGACTGAACCACGGTGCTATTTTCTTTGCGCTACGTTAATGAGGTGGCATTTAGGGGTACGATTCTAAGATTAATCGTGCATACTGTGCGCTTTTTGTGGGCCAAGGGACTAAGCACACATTTGTTATTTAAACGAAAAGACTAGTCTATGAGCACTGATAATAAGCAATCATTACCCGCAATTACGCTCGCGGCGATCGGCGTTGTCTACGGTGATATCGGCACCAGCCCGCTTTATACGCTGCGCGAATGTTTGTCCGGTCAGTTTGGATTTGGCGTTGAACGCGACGCTGTGTTTGGTTTTCTGTCCCTGATCTTCTGGCTGCTGATCCTGGTGGTTTCCGTTAAATATCTCTCCTTCGTGATGCGTGCAGATAACGCCGGTGAAGGTGGGATCCTGACCCTGATGTCGCTTGCCGGACGCAATACGTCCGCCAGAATGACCTCGTTCCTGGTCATCATTGGCCTGGTGGGTGGCAGCTTCTTCTATGGTGAAGTGGTGATCACCCCTGCTATCTCGGTGCTGTCGGCGATAGAGGGGCTTGAGATTATCGCGCCGCATCTTGATGAGTGGGTTGTCCCGCTGGCCATACTTGTTTTGACCCTGCTGTTTGTTATTCAGAAACACGGTACCGGGCTGGTGGGCAAACTCTTCGCGCCGATTATGCTCTCCTGGTTCCTGATCCTGGCGGCGCTGGGGTTACGCAGCATCATTGCTAACCCGGAAGTGCTGCATGCCCTGAATCCGATGTGGGCAGTGCATTTCTTCCTCGAATACAAAACCGTGTCGTTTATCGCGCTGGGCGCGGTGGTGCTCTCTATTACCGGTGTTGAAGCGCTCTATGCCGATATGGGCCACTTCGGTAAGCTGCCTATTCGCGTGGCCTGGTTTTTAGTGGTGCTGCCGTCGCTGGTGCTGAACTACTTCGGCCAGGGGGCGCTGCTGCTCAAACATCCGGAAGCGATTAAAAACCCGTTCTTCCTGCTGGCGCCGGACTGGGCGCTGGTGCCGATGCTGATCCTCGCGACGTTGGCGACGGTGATTGCTTCTCAGGCGGTGATTTCCGGCGTCTTCTCCCTGACCCGCCAGGCGGTGCGTCTGGGCTATCTGTCGCCAATGCGTATCATCCATACCTCCGAGATGGAGTCGGGCCAGATCTACATTCCTTTCGTTAACTGGCTGCTTTATGTCGCGGTGGTAATTGTTATCGTCAGCTTCGAGCACTCCAGTAACCTGGCGGCGGCCTACGGTATTGCCGTTACCGGTACGATGGTGCTGACCTCGATCCTCTCTACCACGGTGGCGTACCGGAATTGGCACTGGAATAAATTCCTTGTGGGGATGATTCTGGTCGGCTTCCTCTGTATTGACGTGCCGCTGTTCTCCGCGAACCTCGACAAGATTGTCTCCGGCGGCTGGCTGCCGCTGACGCTGGGTCTGGTGATGTTCATTGTGATGACCACCTGGAAGAGCGAGCGTTTCCGCCTGCTGCGCCGGATGCATGAACACGGTAATTCTCTGGAGGCGATGATTGCCTCGCTGGAGAAATCTCCGCCGGTGCGCGTACCCGGCACTGCGGTCTATATGTCGCGCGCGCTGAACGTGATCCCGTTTGCCCTGATGCACAACCTCAAGCACAACAAAGTGCTGCACGAGCGGGTGATCCTGTTGACCCTGCGTACCGAGGATGCGCCCTATGTGCATAACGTCCGCCGGGTGCAGATAGAGCAGCTGTCGCCCACCTTCTGGCGGGTGGTGGCCAGCTACGGCTGGCGTGAAACCCCGAACGTGGAAGAGGTGTTCCACCGCTGCGGTCTGGAGGGTTTAAGCTGCCGGATGATGGAGACCTCGTTCTTTATGTCCCACGAGTCGCTGATCATCGGCAAACGCCCGTGGTATCTGCGCCTGCGTGGGAAGCTCTATCTTATTCTCCAGCGTAACGCCCTGCGCGCGCCTGACCAGTTCGAGATCCCGCCTAACCGCGTGATTGAGCTGGGGACGCAAGTCGAGATTTAATCCCTCCTGAAAATGCCGGGTGGCGCTTCGCTTACCCGGCCTACAAAACCCCTGCCTGACCGCCATATTTATCTCCCCATTTCACTTAGCGAAACGTTTCGACAACGATCACAAATCTGTTACGTCATGGTGGTTTTCTGCGCATCGGTAAGATAAAACTGATGTCAGCGAAACGTTTCGCTAGTGGAGCAAGAAAATGAAGAAAGGCACGGTACTCAACTCTGAAGTCTCATCAGTCATCTCCCGTCTCGGGCATACCGATACGCTGGTAGTTTGTGATGCGGGTTTACCCATTCCCCACAGCACAACGCGTATTGATCTGGCATTAACGCAGGGCGTGCCCACGTTTATGCAGGTGCTGGATGTGGTGACAACCGAGATGCAGGTTGAGGAAGCCATTCTCGCAACGGAAATCAAACAACATAATCCGCAGCTCCACGAAACGTTGCTTGGCCATATCAAGCAACTGCAACAACACCAGGGAAACACCATAAAAATAAGTTACATAACGCACGAGCAGTTCAAGAAAAATACCGCTGACAGCCAGGCGGTGATTCGCAGCGGGGAGTGTTCCCCGTATGCGAATATCATTCTCTGTGCTGGCGTCACCTTCTGAGGCCATCATGGACGCACTACTGCAACTGAAAGGGATCGATAAATCGTTCCCGGGCGTCAAAGCCCTCTCCGGGGCCGCGCTGAATGTTTACGCCGGGCGCGTGATGGCGCTGGTGGGCGAAAACGGCGCTGGCAAATCCACCATGATGAAAGTGCTGACCGGGATCTATCAACGCGATGCCGGTTCGCTGCTGTGGCTGGGAAAAGAGACCACCTTCAACGGCCCGAAATCCTCCCAGGAAGCCGGGATAGGCATCATCCACCAGGAGCTGAACCTCATCCCGCAGCTCTCCATCGCGGAGAACATCTTCCTGGGGCGTGAGTTTGTTAACCGCTTTGGCAAAATCGACTGGAAACAGATGTATGCCGAAGCCGACAAACTGCTGGCGAAGCTGAATCTGCGCTTTAAGAGCGATCGTCTGGTGGGCGAACTCTCTATCGGCGATCAGCAGATGGTCGAAATCGCCAAGGTCCTGAGTTTCGAATCCCGGGTTATCGTGATGGATGAACCGACCGACGCCCTCACCGATACCGAAACCGACTCCCTGTTCCGCGTGATCCGCGAGCTGAAAGCGCAGGGGCGCGGCATTGTCTATATCTCCCACCGTATGAAAGAGATCTTCGAGATTTGCGATGACGTCACCGTCTTCCGCGACGGGCAGTTTATTGCCGAGCGTGAAGTGGTGACCCTCACCGAAGATACGCTGATTGAGATGATGGTGGGACGTAAGCTGGAAGACCAGTATCCACGTATCGATAAAGCGCCGGGCGAGATCCGCCTGAAGGTCGACAATTTGTCTGGCCCTGGGGTGCATGATGTCAGCTTTACCCTGCGTCAGGGGGAGATCCTCGGCGTGGCCGGGCTGATGGGCGCCGGGCGTACCGAGCTGATGAAGGTGCTGTATGGCGCCAACCCGCGCACCAGCGGCTATGTCACCCTTGATGGTCATGAAGTTGTCACCCGTTCTCCGCAGGATGGCCTGGCGAACGGTATCGTCTATATCTCCGAAGACCGTAAGCGCGATGGCCTGGTACTGGGCATGTCGGTGAAAGAGAACATGTCCTTAACCGCGCTACGCTACTTCAGCCGCAGCGGCGGTGGTCTGAAGCATAAAGACGAGCAGCAGGCAGTCAGCGATTTTATCCGCCTCTTTAATGTTAAAACCCCGTCGATGGAACAGGCTATCGGGCTGCTCTCCGGCGGGAATCAGCAGAAAGTGGCGATTGCCCGCGGTCTGATGACCCGTCCGAAGGTGCTGATTCTTGATGAACCGACGCGCGGCGTGGACGTTGGCGCCAAAAAAGAGATTTACCAGCTCATTAACCAGTTTAAGGCTGACGGGCTAAGCATCATTCTGGTCTCTTCCGAGATGCCAGAGGTATTAGGCATGAGCGATCGCATTATCGTCATGCATGAAGGGCATCTCGGCGGTGAATTCAGTCGCGAGCAGGCCACCCAGGAAATTCTGATGGCTGCCGCTGTGGGCAAGCTTAATCGCGTGGATCAGGAGTAAGAAGATGACTACCCAGGCTGTTTCTGGACGCCGTTATTTCACGAAGGCATGGTTGATGGAACAAAAATCGCTGATTGCCCTGCTGGTGCTGATCGCGATTGTCTCTACCATGAGCCCGAACTTTTTTACCGTTAATAACCTGTTCAACATTCTCCAGCAGACGTCCGTGAACGCCATTATGGCGGTGGGCATGACGCTGGTGATTCTGACCTCGGGTATCGATCTGTCCGTCGGTTCCCTGCTGGCGCTCACCGGCGCGGTTGCTGCTTCAATTGTAGGGATTGAAGTCAACGCGCTGGTGGCCGTTGCAGCGGCGCTGGCGCTGGGTGCGGCTATTGGGGCTGTTACCGGTGTTATTGTGGCGAAAGGTCGTGTTCAGGCGTTTATTGCTACCCTGGTGATGATGCTGTTGCTGCGCGGTGTGACCATGGTTTACACCAACGGCAGCCCGGTTAACACCGGCTTTACCGACAACGCCGATCTGTTTGGCTGGTTCGGTATTGGCCGCCCGCTGGGTATCCCGACGCCGGTCTGGATCATGGGGTTAGTCTTCCTCGCGGCGTGGTACATGTTGCATCACACCCGCCTGGGCCGCTATATCTATGCCCTGGGGGGGAACGAAGCGGCGACGCGTCTGTCCGGTATCAGCGTCAATAAAGTCAAAGTTATCGTCTACTCCCTGAGCGGCCTGCTGGCTTCGCTGGCGGGGATTATCGAAGTGGCGCGTCTCTCGTCTGCGCAACCGACCGCCGGTACGGGCTATGAGCTGGATGCCATCGCCGCGGTCGTGCTGGGCGGCACCAGCCTGGCCGGGGGGAAAGGCCGCATCGTCGGTACGCTGATCGGTGCGCTGATCCTCGGCTTCCTGAATAATGGATTGAATTTGTTAGGTGTTTCTTCCTATTACCAGATGATCGTCAAAGCGGTAGTGATTTTGCTGGCGGTACTGGTAGACAACAAAAAACAGTAACTGACGACACTACAGGACATCTTTGATATGAACATGAAAAAACTGGCTACCCTGGTTTCTGCTGTCGCGCTGAGCGCAACCGTGAGTGCAAACGCCATGGCGAAAGATACCATCGCGCTGGTGGTTTCTACCCTGAACAACCCGTTCTTCGTCTCCCTGAAGGATGGCGCGCAGAAAGAGGCCGACAAACTGGGCTACAACCTGGTGATCCTCGACTCCCAGAACAACCCGGCAAAAGAGCTGGCTAACGTGCAGGACTTAACCGTTCGCGGCACCAAAATTCTGCTGATCAACCCGACCGATTCCGATGCGGTAGGTAACGCTGTGAAGATGGCGAACCAGGCTAACATCCCGGTGATCACCCTGGACCGTCAGGCATCTAAAGGCGAAGTGGTCAGCCACATTGCCTCTGATAACGTGCTGGGCGGCAAAATCGCCGGTGACTACATCGCCAAAAAAGCAGGCGAGGGCGCCAAGGTTATCGAACTGCAGGGTATCGCCGGGACTTCCGCAGCGCGTGAGCGTGGCGAAGGCTTCCAGCAGGCGGTTGCTGCCCACAAATTCAACGTACTGGCCAGCCAGCCGGCAGACTTCGACCGTACTAAGGGCCTGAACGTCATGCAGAACCTGCTGACCGCGCACCCGGACGTTAAAGCGGTATTCGCACAGAACGATGAAATGGCGCTGGGCGCGCTGCGTGCACTGCAGACTGCGGGTAAATCTGATGTGATGGTGGTTGGATTTGACGGCACGCCTGATGGTGAAAAAGCGGTAAACGATGGCAAACTGGCTGCGACCATCGCTCAGCTGCCAGAGCAGATCGGCGCCACTGGCGTGCAGACTGCTGACAAAGTGCTGAAGGGCGAGAAAGTTCAGGCCAAATACCCTGTTGACCTGAAACTGGTCATCAAGCAGTAATATGCGATTCAGGCAGTCGCAGGCTGCCTGAGGGACAACATATAAAGAAAAGAGTGGCATACGCCACCGGGGCATCCCGGTGGCACTCTCTGATGGACACTTCAACTATGAAAACCGCAGGTAAGCTCGTCGTCCTTGGCAGTATTAATGCCGATCACATTCTTAACCTTGACGCTTTCCCGACACCGGGCGAAACCGTAACGGGTCATCGCTACCAGGTCGCCTTTGGCGGCAAGGGCGCGAACCAGGCGGTCGCTGCCGGACGTAGCGGGGCGAACATCGCCTTTATCGCCTGTACCGGCGATGACGATACCGGGGATCGCGTTCGCCAGCAGCTGGAAAGCGACAATATCGATATTGCGCCAGTGAGCGTGGTGGACGGTGAATCAACCGGCGTGGCGCTGATTTTTGTCAACGGAGAAGGTGAGAATGTCATCGGTATTCATGCGGGGGCAAACGCGGCGCTGATACCTGAACGAGTGGCGGCGCAACATGCGCTTATCGCCAGTGCCGACGCCCTGCTGATGCAGCTGGAATCCCCGGTAGAAAGCGTGCTGGCGGCAGCGAAAATTGCTCATGAAAATCATACCACTGTCGTACTAAATCCCGCGCCAGCCCGTGTATTATCAGACGAGCTTCTGGCGCTGGTGGACATTATTACCCCGAATGAAACCGAGGCCGAAAAGCTGACGGGCATTCGCGTTGAAAACGATGAGGATGCGGCGCGCGCGGCGAAAGCCCTGCACGACAAAGGCATCCACACGGTCATCATTACTCTTGGCAGCCGCGGCGTATGGGCCAGCGTTGAGGGAGAAGGGCGTCGCATTCCTGGCTTTAAGGTGAAAGCTGTCGATACCATCGCTGCGGGCGACACCTTTAATGGTGCGCTGGTGACGGCGCTGCTGGAAGGCGAACACCTGGATGACGCAATCCGCTTTGCCCATGCGGCGGCGGCCATTGCGGTGACCCGTCCAGGTGCACAGCCTTCTGTACCATGGCGTAATGAGATCGATGAATTTTTAAGTCAGCAGAGGTAACGCTTGGCCACAATGAAAGATGTCGCCCGCATGGCGGGCGTCTCTACTTCGACGGTCTCCCACGTCATCAATAACGATCGCTTCGTCAGCGACGCGATTCGGGAGAAGGTCGAGGCTGCCGTTAAATCCCTCAATTATGCGCCTTCCGCCCTGGCGCGCAGTCTGAAACTCAACCAGACGCGTACCATTGGCATGCTCATTACGGCCAGTACCAACCCCTTTTATTCTGAACTGGTGCGCGGCGTTGAGCGCAGCTGTTTTGAGCGTGGCTACAGCCTGGTGTTATGCAATACCGAAGGCGACGAACAGCGGATGAACCGCAATCTGGAGACGCTGATGCAAAAGCGCGTCGACGGATTGCTATTGCTGTGCACCGAAACGCACCAACCCTCCCCCGAGATTATGCAGCGCTACCCCTCCGTTCCCACGGTGATGATGGACTGGGCGCCGTTCGACGGTACCAGCGATCTCATCCAGGATAACTCGTTGCTGGGCGGGGACATGGCGACACAGCATCTGATTGATAAAGGCCACACCCGCATCGCCTGTATTACCGGTCCGCTGGATAAAACCCCCGCCCGCCTGCGGCTGGAAGGGTTCCTGGTGGCGATGGCGCGTGCCGGTTTGCCGGTGCCTGAGGGCTATCAAATCACCGGTGACTTTGAATTTAGCGGCGGGTTTGAGGCGATGCAGGCTCTACTGGCCCAGAAGGAGCGCCCGCAGGCGGTCTTTATTGGTAATGATGCGATGGCGGTAGGGGCTTACAAGGCGCTTTATCAGGCGGGACTGCGTATCCCGGACGATATCGCCGTGGTGGGGTATGACGATATCGAACTGGCGCAGTATATGACGCCGCCGCTCACCACCATCCATCAGCCAAAAGATGAACTGGGCGAGCTGGCGGTTGATGTCCTGATCCACCGTATCGCCCAGCCCGCTCTGCAACAACAGCGGCTGCAGCTTACTCCTGTTCTGATGGAACGGGGGTCTGTTTAGGTTTGTGCCGATCTTTAATAAGATTACGACCATCCTTCGGTTTTAGCAGCATAAAGACCAGCGCCGAGATCACCGTCAGCACGCCCATGGTGATAAAGGTGAAGTGAAACTGTTCGACAGTATTTGTGCTGTCGAACCCTTCATAAAAACGCAGTACTGCCGCACTTACCGCCACCCCCAGACTGATCGACAGCTGTTGTGTCACCGCCAGCACGCTGTTACCGCCGCTGGCATTCTCGTCGTTGAGATCGGCAAGGGTAATGGTGTTCATCGACGTGAACTGGATGGACATCGCCATCCCCAGCACAAACAGCGGCAGGATCAGCAGCCATACCGGCAACGCCGCCGACTGCAGTGAGAACTGTGCAATCATCACACCGATAAATATTGTCACGCCAACCAGCGTCCTGCGGTAGCCCAGCCGGCGCAGCAATTGCGTCACGCCGGATTTGGCGAGGATCGAGCCCACCGCCGTAGGCGCCATCATGCAGCCCGCAATCAGTGCCGGGTAACCAAACCCGACCTGTAGCATCAGCGGCATAAGGAAAGGAACACAACCGGTACCCAACCGTGAGGCAATGTTGCCGGCAATACCCACCGAGAAAGTTCGAGTATTAAACAGCGACAGCGAAATAAGCGGCGTCGGATGACGGCGCGCGTGACGGATATAAAGAAGGAAGAGAACGATGCCGCTGAAAATGATGGAGATAGCCAGCCAGGTCGCCACCACTTTCTCACCGAACAGCTCCATACCGCTTGAAAACAGCACCAGGCTCAGGCCAAACAGGAAAAACCCGCCCATATCAAATTTACGCCGTGGGGTGGTGAAGTTCGGCATAAATTTGCGGGCATAGAAAAGCCCGGCGATCCCAATCGGAATATTAATGAGGAATATCCAGTGCCAGCTGGCCCAGGTGACCAGCACGCCACCCAGTACCGGTCCGAGGATCGGCCCGACCAGGCCCGGCATGGTGACAAAGTTAAGCACCGGCAACAGCTCGCTGCGCGGGTAGGCCCGTAACAGGGCCAGGCGCGCAACCGGCATCATCATCGCGCCGCCTATCCCCTGGATTACCCGGAAGACAACCAGCTCTCCCAGAGAACTGGAGAGTGCGCAAGCCAGCGAGCCCAGCGTAAACAACGTTACCGCCAGCATAAAGACACGGCGGGTGCCGAAGCGATCGGCCAGCCAGCCGCTCACCGGGATCAGCATCGCAACGGTCAGGGTATAACTGATGATGGCTGACTGCATCGCCAGCGGAGAACGGTTCAGGCTTTGGGCTATTGCGGGAAGGGCAGTATTAAGGATGGTCGCATCCAGGGCCTGCATAAAGAAGGCCATTGCCGCTATCCACGGCAGGCCCGCCATACTGCGTGCTTTTTTTACTGTCATTCGAGTTCCTGTTGTTATGGCTACCGTGCTGGTGGGGCAAGCAGCGCCTGGCTGGCTGCCATGGCGCGTGGCCCGTCACTGTCCTGAATGGCATCGACAATGGCCTGATGTAAATCCAGCTTAACCACTTCATCCTGGGTAATAGAGGTAAAGTAGGTGTGATAGACAGAGTGAAAGAGCGAGGCAAAAGAGGTCAGGAACGGATTACCGCTCATCTCATAGATATGCTCGTGCCAGGCCATATCCACATCTATCCAGCGTTCCCGGTTAAAGTTTTTCTTCAGATGAACCATCTCATCCATCAGGGTGTTTAGTCGGGCCTTTTGCTCTGCCGTTCCGATCGTTGCGGCCAGCAAGCAGGCCTGCGGCTCCAGGCTACTGCGCATAACAAGGAAGTGATCAATAACCTGCTGGAAGTTATCTTCCGTCATCCACCAGGAGAGCAGCTCCTGATCGAGGAAGTTCCAGTTGCCCTGAGGCATCACGCGCGTACCGATGCGCGGACGGGGCAGCACCATTCCTTTCGCGGTTAACGTTTTCACAGCTTCACGAACGGCCGTTCGGCTCACGCCAAACTGTTCCCCCAGTTCCAGTTCGCCCGGCAGGATGCTGCCAGGCATGTAAACACCTGCCAGGATCCGCTGTGCCAGTTTTTCTGCCAGCACATAGGAAAGGTTTTTTTGTGCCGCCAGCTGTTGCGCGCTTAAAGGCATAAAGCATATTCCTTAAATCTTGATGCCAGTAAGTATGCCACCTGCAGGCGGGTTGTGGTGACGAAAACAGCAATTAGCACCGTTTCTGGCTAAAAGATGAGGCTTTTGGCGAAAAAAAACACGGTTGGTAGTTTTTTTTAATTTTACGCTTGTCAGCGCCGGAGAACTCCCTATAATGCGCCTCCACTGACACGGAACAACGGCACGCAAGCCGCCGGGTCAGCGGGGTTCAGCGATGAATGCCCGGCAGAGAAAAGCGCGAA